>JAKAKQ010000153.1 GCA_021813425.1 Nitrospirota bacterium | reverse complement strand
AACCTGCAGAGAGCATGTCTTACGAATATGGAGGTAATCAGCATATAAATCGAAACTCCTATAATTCCGGCCTTTACTCCGAATGTAAAATTCCAGTTTATTATCTGGCTCCATATTGTCTTTGGCGCTATAAAATAGCCTGTCAGCGCAACCCCGCCGCTCAACGGAATCGCTATTGCAGACAATAAAGCTATGATGATATAAAAAGTCCTGTTGCCGCCCGCTGATTCAGGATCATTCGCCCTGCTCTTGTAGAGGCTTCTTCTGCCAAGCAGTTTAACTGTCAGGTAATCGGAAAGCTCAAATAATGTCCCCTCTGGACAGAGCCACCCGCAGAAAAACCTTCCGGTCAAAAAACCGAGCAAAGGGAAAACTGCAAGGATAAGAAGCCATGGCAGGATGGCCTTTAAAAAGACCTGAAGTGCGATATGAAATGACCCTGAAATACTCGTGTCGGTATAAAAGCCCTCTTTCAGGCCAAGGCCCCATGCCTGGCCGAATATTATCAGCTCTTTTGTTGCCGTATCATATCTGAAGATATCCAGCACCGGAATAAGGAAGATAAGAAGTATAAAGGATAGCTGGGTTATTCTCCTGTAGATTGTGATGTTCATAGTTTTTTATAACATGTATCATGCTTGCAGGACTATGATGTGAATCATACATTGAAGGGGAGAGCTGCCTGCCTTTATGGAGGGGATAGCAGGCAGCTCTGGGGAATTATTAGAAATATTTTACAACAAAATTCTTCTTTTAAATATGATTTAAATCATATTTAAATAAATAATTTCATCCTATATTCGGCAGTTGGAAGAGTCGGTGGCTCTTCCAACTGCCGTTCTTAGGTTCATATTTTAAGCCTTCTCAGGCGCTGCGCTTACAGAAGGCATGGGCTTTTTGCCGAGCTTGAAGAAATCGATTACAAATATCATGACGCCGACAAGAAAACCAACACCAAATATCGCCCTGAATATCCAGAACCAGAGGTTGTAATTAGCCTTGATAGCGACATAATCAAGCCCCATCAGTCTTTCCATATAGACCTGTACCATACCGGCGCCTGTTATTGTCAGGACAATAAATACCATTGATATAGTCATCCACCAGAATGACTGGAACGCCCTTGACGCATTGAATTCCTTGACCCCCCTGATAGCAGGAAGTGTTATATATATCATCGACATAACAAGCAGGACATATGCACCGTAGAATGCGAGATGGCCGTGGGCCGTTGTTATCTGTGTGCCGTGTGTCCATTTGTTCACCTGCGGAAGAGTGTGTATGATACCCCAAAGTCCTGCGCCGACAAAGTTGAATATGGCATGTGCAACAGTGTAGTAAAGGCCTGCCTTATTCGTTACATTTCTTGATTCCCTTGTTGTCCTGAACGCATCCCATACCATCAGTAATAAGGGAACCGGCTCAAGAGAGCTGAATATACCGCCTACCCATAGCCAGTAGCCCGGCGTCCCGATCCAGTAGTAGTGATGTCCTGTGCCGAGTATCCCGGTAAACATAACGAAGCCGACTTCTATATACATCCATTTTTCCACAACCTCTCTTTTTGCGCCGACGACCTTCATAAGCATAAAGGCAAGGAGTGCTCCTGCAATGACCTCCCATGCGCCCTCAACCCAGAGATGTACAACCCACCACCACCAGAACTGGTCCTTGACCATGCTCTTTGCGTAGAACATTCCCGGCAGATACATCAATGCGAGGAATACAAGCCCGCCTATCAGGGTGCCCTGTATGCCGGTCCATTTCTTTGTCTTGAGCATCGTCATGAAATTGATAAAGAGGAAGAGCAGCACCGAGATCACTATCAGGACGTCTGCCCAGCGCGGGGCCTCGATATATTCCCTGCCTTCATTAAGAGGGGTTATTCCCATGATAGGACTGTTTGCCTGAGGCTGCAGGCCCATCCATATATAACCAAGAACAACCGCTGTTATCGCCACAACAGTTGCCCAGAACTGGAGTTTTACAAGGGGCAGGTTCCATAATTCCGTTTCAGATTCCTCCGACACAACATAATAAGTTGCGCCCATAAGCCCCACAAGTATCCATACAACGAGTGCATTTATGTGGAGTGTCCTTATCGTATTAAAATTCAGTATAAAAAAATCCGGCCAGATGAACTGTGCAGCTGCGATTATGCCGACAAGCACCTGGACCAGGAAGAGAACTACAGCAAAAGTATAGAAATACTCTGCTATCTTCTGGCTTTCGTATTTTATGCTCATATTCATCACCTCCTATTTAAGTGAGAGCATGTATTCTGTTAATTTTTCGATGTCGGCATCAGCCGCCTCAACCTTCGGCATTGCAGATTTTGGGACAAACTTGTCAGGATCTTTGAAATGACCGAAAAGCCAGTCCCTGTTCCTCTTGCTTCCGATATAAGTCAGTTCAGGTCCTGTTGTTCCGCCGATGCCGTTTATTATATGGCAGCCTGAACAGCCGAGTGACTGATAGAGCCTCTGCCCCTCTGAAAGCTCCTTTCCCCCAACACCCGCTGCTGTTGCGAGGATAGGCTTTGGCGGCCATCCGTTTGTATCGATCTTGGATGTCCAGTCAAGAAAAGCGAGCAGTTTATCCGCCTCTTCTGAAGTTATGCCGAGTTTCGGCATTGTTGCCCTGGCATTCGTAGATTTCGGGTCTATCAGGAATTGCTTGAGATATCCCTTTGGTTTTTTCTCTGTGATTTTCATCAGCTCAGGTGCGAAATACGAACCGTTGCCTAAAATCGTATGGCATCCGATACAGTCATATTTGTGCCATACCATCTTTCCTGCATTCACCTCTTCTGTAATCACCGGCGCCCTTTTATCGAGTTTCCCCATGGTATCGAATGTGAGGGCAAGGAAGATGACAAAGAAGAAGAGACTGCCGAAAATAAAAAGATTTCTTGCAGCCTTATTGCTCATAAACACCTCCTAAAATACCTCCGGATAATATCCGGATTTGTTAATAATGATTTTAAGGAAAAGGGTGTTCTGTTGCTATGATATAAATCATATCACTGGATAAAAGACATGCAAATAAATTTAATCTTTTTTATAGGAATGAATATATAAAGAAGATATTTATTTTTTTAAAAATAGATATACCGAAGACTGCCTGCATCTTTTAAAACCGGCCCTTGTCTGTTTTAATCCTCATGGCTTTCGTATATCTCCTCAAACTGCCTATGACTGTCTTTGAATGCCTGTAGTATTTGAGGATCGAAATGTTCGGGCATTGTCCTGCCGTCACCTTCGGTTATTATTTTAAATGTCTTCTCATGGTCAAACGGAGGTTTATACGGCCTTCTGCTCCTTAAGGCATCGTATTGATCGGCGATATTCATGATTCTTCCTCCAACAGGTATGTCTTCCCCTTTAAGAGAGGAACAGATAGGCATGCAGCGATACCGCAGGGCATAAAAAATATGGTCTAAACTTCTTTGTATGTTTAAAACCAGTATTCAGGATATTGCCTGTTACTTGAGAGGTTGTTCACTACAAGCGCAACTATCAAAAGGATAAGAGCGCCTAAACCGGCTGGAAGAAAAGCATAGAGGAAACCGAGATCATGTATCTTATCCCCGCCTATAATAGCGATCAATGCGGTTGCCCCGCCCGGCGGGTGAAGCGTCTTCGTTGCAAGCATGGCTACGATAGCTATGGACACACCGGCAGCCGCGGCTATCCAGATTACATCCCCGAATAACTGATAGCAGGCTACTCCTATAATTCCTGATATGATGTGCCCTCCGATCAGATTACGAGGCTGGGCCAGTGGGCTTTTAATCGCACCATAAACAAGGACCGCTGAAGCCCCGAAAGAGCCGATTATTAAAGTCAGGTCCATAGGTTCAAAGTATCTTGAGGAGATATAACCGCAAAGGCCGATACCAATTACAGAGCCGATCCATGACCAGATCAACTCTTTTAATCCAACTGCGGGAGGACTTTTAGCTCCGCCCTTCATCTTTGATAAATATTCTTTCAGTTTCACTTCTTACTCATGACTTTGACTATATCAGCCCTTGATATGATTCCTATGAGCCTGTTTTCGCTGTCTACTACCGGAAGCCTTTTTATTCTCTTCTCATCGAGGATCTTTGCTGCATCACGTATATCGGCATCGGGTTTTACTGTTATTGCTGGTGAAGTCATAATATCCTTTGCAGTATTCCCTTCCCTGCGTTCAGGCAACGGCTCTCCAAGGACATGACGCAGTATGTCTTTAAAGGTATGCCCTTTTTTCATTCCGGCAAGTGAAAGGATATCGGCCTCTGAGATGATACCGGCAACATGGTTTTTGTCATCTACAACAGGCATGCCGCTTATCCTGTTTTCAGAAAGCAGTCTTGCAGCCTCATGGATATCAACATCTCCTGTAACCGTGATCACTTTCCCGGTCATAACGTCACTGACTGAAATCTTCGAGGCAAGTCTTTCTTTTGCATGTCTGAGGGCGATTGTATATATCTTCCTGAGGTCTTCCTCTGTGATATCAACGTAAGTCTTTATCTCCTTGAGGGCAGCCCTTAAATCCTCATCTGAAATATCATAATTTTCCTGTAGTCGGTCCATTGTTCCCCGTTATAAAGCAAAAGTATTTTAATAAAAATACCATTTAAAAAGAGGCTTTTATATGATGCACATCATAAATAGTTTATCCCCAGGCATATCCTTTTAATGCTGATGCCCCGCGGTTCCCCCTGTTTCCTGTTTTACTGAATGCCCGGATGGTCTCTCGGCATCCATATGCAGACGCTCAACGTAATGCGTAAATTCGACATAGGCTTCAACGAACTTTCTGCCGGCGTCAACTGTATGATCCGCATGTTTCTTTGTCTCAAACGCATGGGCAAACCGGTCACGGATGCCTTTTTCAACCGCGCCGGTAATAAGCTTAACAAGTTTGTCAGAAGACCCGCTCTCCAAAGCCTTATCAGCAGCTGCAACTGAGGGTTCAACAGCCTCTCCTGGTTTTAAACCGGTATATGGAGCGCCTTCGCCTGCACGGTGGATTCTCACCAGGGTTTCAAAGAAATACATGTCAGCAAGCTCCTTTGCCTCTTTGCCCTGTTTCCTAACTGCCACAGTCTTATCAAACTGGTCCCTGATCTCTTTTTCATCTTCCTTTTTCACCCATTTAAGCACTGGCGTAACATCACCTTTCTCCAGTGCTATTCTTGCAGTCGAAACTACAGGACCATCAAGCGTATCGCAGTGAGCACCGGCAATGTTCGGGATAAACCAGATACTAAAGCCGATACTTAAAACTATTACCATTCTGAGCAGACCTTTTTCCTTCATTTCTTTCCTCCTTTTCAGTATTTTCCTTATATTTCTACCACCATCTCCACAGAGATATGACAAACACTATCAGAAACACAATAACAAGATTCATGTATGCCAGGAAGTAGAACAGTTTCGGTTTCTGGGTCCTTTCCTCCTTTACTTTCGATACGAGTTCCCCGACAACAGACATACCGAGAATCTTTTCCTCGCTGTGCGGCGCGGTCTTCAGGACATCTGTAAGGTCAGAGCCTGAAAGATGCTTCTTCAGGTGAACACCGCCGCGCCAAAGCTTGCTGCCTGATACATCGTATATGTTCCCTTTGTATGCTATGAAGGCCGGGTGCCCGTCCTTCCCGTCAAAATGCAGGAGTTCATCAGGCGTGAGGTCCTGTTTGTGCTCTATAATCGCCTGTTCCCTTTTCTTCTTTAATTTCGGCCCGATAATAAATGTAACGATAACCGCCGTAAAAGCCATTACCAGAAAAAACACAATTTTTATTGTAAGGAGAATTCCGAACCTCGTATGAAAAAGCGCCCACCAGCTTGGAACCCTTGCTATTGAAAGCAGGGTGCCTGTTACAGCCATGATGATTATCGAACCCCAGCCGAGTATAAGCTCACCCTTTGGCAGTCCCCTTGCGGCGTAGGCAGGCTTAAGGAGAATATGCACATAAAGGATAGCGCCGAACCAGGCTATGGCTGTCAATGAATGCAGATAGCCTATTATGAATCTTACAACATGCTGAGTCTTCGTAAGCGGCCTGTAAAGACCTTTTAACCGAAGTTCATCCTTGAAAGCATCCCCTTCCTTTGTGAGTTTTCCCCCTCCTGTTGGCTCAACATGACAGACCCCGCAGTCTTTCCCTGTCTGTTTTGAGTATTCAACCGTGCAAAAGCCTATAAGAGGAGAAAACAGTATTATGATAGGAATTAATAAAATAATATTCTTAAATTTTATTTTCATGTTATCCATCCTCCCTCATCACTCCTTTAGTCAAATATTACCTCTTTCCTGATCAATATTGAAGAATTATTCCAGCCTCTTTTTAAACCTTAAAGAACTCAGGGTTATGACCGTTATACCCAGTACAAACAGCGACACCATCTGCGGCCAGAGGATATCGATTCCGTTACCCTTTAAGAATATACCCCTGATTATTACAAGAAAATATCTGAGGGGATTTATATAAGTTCCATACTGTATTATCTTCGGCATATTTTCTATCGGGAACATAAAACCGGAGAGCAGCACAGCGGGGATATAGAAAAGAAAGGTCGCCATCAGCGCCTGTTGCTGCGTCCTTGATATGGTTGAGATAAAGAGCCCTATGCCGAGCACTGATAAAAGATAGATTGCTGTTGTCAAAGGCATTATCTGCAGAGCACCCTTAATCGGGATATCGAACCAGAATACGGCGACGAGCGTTACAAGCAGGACATCAAAGAAACCTATGGCGGCAAAAGGAATCGTCTTGCCGAGCATTAATTCTATAGGTTTTAATGGTGTGACCATAAGCTGCTCCATTGTGCCTATTTCCCTTTCACGGACAACAGCCATTGAAGTCAGAAGCAAACATGTCAGCATTATTACGATTGCAATAACTCCCGGAACATTGTAATTCCTGCTCCTGAGTTCAGGGTTGTACCAGGCCCTTGTGCTCAATTTTATCTTTACCGGGGCGACTGAAATTCCTGCACTGAAATCTTCTGTATATTTCATGATTATCCTGTTTGCATAGTCCATCGCAACAGTAGCTGTATTTGAATCCGTCCCGTCTACCAGTATCTGAACTTCTGCGGGATTCCCTCTTTTTATATCT
>JAKAKQ010000393.1 GCA_021813425.1 Nitrospirota bacterium | reverse complement strand
TGGGCATAAATCTGTCCGAGGATACTGAGATTATCCCAGAGAAAGGCCTCAAATCCTGTCCCTGCATAAACAAAATTCTTCAGCTTTACATTCTTTTCTGCCTTCAGGTCGCCGGAGATAACAGCGCCGGAATTAAAATATACCTTTATCTTTCTGCTTAGTTCATGTTCTATCAAGACGGCGACACCGCCGTCAAGACTTCCGTTGCCGAACCCTCCTGAAGATTTTCCAGTCGGGAGTTCTATTGTAGCCATCAGGCTTATTGCAGGGCTGTTCAGTATAACTTTTTTTACTGCAAGTCTTATATCCCCTATGCCGATCTCACCGTCTTTTCCTTTAACAACCAGTTTTCCGTTTCTTCTGACTTCATAAAGGAACTCATTGACCGGCCTGTCACTCCTCCCGTAATCCGGGAACCCAAAGGCCTTGTGGTAGCTTTCCAGAAAATTGTCCATGAAGCCGCTATTGAAGCTGAGAACTGGGACATCTATACCGAACTCCAGAGAATCGCTGATTTTCTTCCTGAATCTTATGTCAAGCTCTGATATTTCCATATCCAGTTGAACAGACCACCTTGAAGAGTTTCTTAACATATATACACTTGAATGCGAGAGGCTTGCAGAAAATGAATTTTCTGCTGATGCAGACTCAAGATAAGGAGTGTTAATATGCAGGAATAAAGGGAACTGGTTTTTTATTTGCAGCGGCCCGTCAAATGAAGATGCTGAAGAAGTGAAGGTAAAACTCACCATTAATGTTGTCACTACTATAAGCATAAATATTTTCATTTGAGATGTAAGATAGCCGTTAGAAGAGTGAAGAGTCAATATGATTTTCTTGAATATCTTATAATGCGTTATTTTTTTCTGAGGTACAGCCACGCATTGAGACCACACAGTATGACAGTGAGTATAAGGATTAAATTTCTGGAAAGCTCTATATATACCATCTTCTCCATATAATAAATTATGAATGAACCTGTATAGGCAAGGGAAGGGTCGTGTTTTGCCCTTAGCCAGGTCTCAAGATGGGTGAGAGGACAGTACCAGTCGAATATCTGGATCACAAAGCCAAAGGCGAGCCCTGAAATGTGAAATATCCTTACCGGTCTGTTTTTAAGTCCAGGGAATCCACCAAAGACAAGGAACACTATCCAGAAAAAATGGATAAGGACAACAAAATCTGCAAATATTTTATAAATCATGATATATTTTACTATAAATTTTCTGTGCCTGTTTGGGTGAAGCTAAGCGATATTTTTCGTTTCTAATTGTTAAAATAAATCATAAAGGAGATCATTATGTATGAGATAACGGCTGATCTGATCATCGATACAAAGGAATTGCGGTGTCCCCTGCCGCTCCTGAAAGCAAAACAGACGCTGGAAGGAATGCAGACAGGACAGATACTTAAGGTCATAGCAACCGACCCTACTACAAAATCGACTTTTCCTGCATATTTGAACCGGAGCGGAGATGAGCTTTTAAGGTCAGATGTAACCGGTACAGAGATACTTTTCTACATCAAAAAAAGATAACACAATAAAATTCAGCAATTATTGCAATGTCATGATCTCTGTTCTGTTTCTTCCTTTATCTTTTGCCCTATATAATGCCTTATCTGTAAGCTCAATGAATCTTTTATAATCAAAATCCATATCTTCCCCGTCAAAATATCCGATGCCCGTACTGATAGTGATTCTGATCCCCTGGAAGTCAGTTTCCTCTATGGTTTTTCTAAATCTTTCAGCCACGAAGAAGGCATTTTGCTGATTGGCATATGGCAATATCACTGCAAATTCTTCCCCGCCGTATCTGGCCACAATATCGCTTAGCCTGGTGTTCTTTTTCAGTATCTCGGCAAGCCCCTCGAGTATCCTGTCTCCGGCAAGATGTCCAAAATTATCATTTACCTTTTTGAAAAAATCAATATCTATTAAGATCAGGGACAGATTATGCCTGTATCTCTTTGCACGGTCCAGTTCTTCTTTTAACCGTAGTTCAAAATATTTGTGATGGTATAACTTTGTGAGCCCATCGGTAATGGCCTCTTGATGCAATCTGGCGTTTTCCATTGCAACTGCAACCTGGTTTGCGAGCGCATGCAGGATTATCATGTCATCAAACTCAAAGCTGCCTTTGTTCTTGTTTATCACCTGAAGAACGCCTATTATCCTTTCTTTTGCCTTTACAGGGACACAGATCATGTCCCTTGTGCTAAAGCCGCTCTGGTTGTCGACTCCCTTAAAGAATCTCGCATCGGAGGAGGTGTCGTTTATGATAACGGGTTCTCCATGCTCCGCAACCCAACCGGCGATACCGGATCCTTTTTTAAGCCTGATCGGTTTTACTTCTTCACCTTTATCACCGATAGCTACCTCAAAGAACAGTTCCCCTGTCTTCTGGTCTATGAGCAGGAGACTTCCTGCCTCTGCACCGGCTAATATTGAAGCCGCTTCAATGGTCTTTTCCTTTATATATAGCGAATCGAACGTTGAATTAATAAGCGCAGTCATCTCTATAAGTGTGTTAAGCTGCTGAAGTTTCTTGTCTTTAAAATCAGCCAAGTGAATTCATCCTTGCTGTTATAGCCCCGAATGAGATTAATGTTGAGCTTATAATTATCTGAGTTAAATTATATCATACCCCCTCTAAAGCATCGTGCATATAAAAAAATTAAAATAATTTGCAATATAATTATGGAATATGTTTTAATAGCGCATGCGTAAATTTTTTCTTTTTCTGATTACAGTTTCTTTTATTGTATTTATAAGCTCCGAAAAGACCCTTGCCTTTGCCAAGGGTGAACAGGACTGCAGCAAATGTCACAAGCTGAGCTCTGAAGAGGCAAAAAAGATTTTAAACGAAGTAATACCAAATATAAAGGTGCTGCATGTCCAGGATGGCCCGATAAACGGTTTGTGGGAGATCGGATTTGAGGCAAACGGAAAAAAGAGCATTATCTACCTTGATTATTCAACCAACAACTTAATTGCCGGGAATATAATCGCAATAAAGACCAAGAAGAACTTTACTCAGGAAAGTTTTTTAAAGATAAGTCCCCCACCGCCTCCAGTGAAACTGGATTTGTCTAAGATACCACTTAAGAATGCCCTGGTAATGGGTGAAAAGACCGCAAAGAATAAAGTCGTTGTCTTTGATGACCCTGACTGACCATACTGCGGGAAACTTCATCAGGAGATGAAGAAGATAATAAAGGACAGAAAAGATATCGCCTTCTATATAATATTGTATCCTCTCCCTATGCATAAGGAGGCATATGACAAGTCAAAGGCCATAATGTGCGAAAAATCCCTGGCGCTGCTTGAAGACGCTTTTGACAGAAAGCATTTGCCGAAACCTAAATGCGAAACAAAGGTTATTGATGAGAATATAGAACTTGCGAAAAAACTCAATATCGACGGCACCCCCGCCCTGATTCTTCCGGATGGCAGTCTTATCTCCGGATACCTTGAAGCAGAAAAGATCATTAACTTGATCGACAAAAAATAATCTGTATTGCCAATAATCCTCAAATATCGAAGTTGACAAGATTTTTTATGTGAAGATATTATAACTGATTGCCGAAGTGGCGGAACTGGCAGACGCGCTAGGTTCAGGGTCTAGTGGTGGAAACGCCGTGGGGGTTCGAGTCCCCCCTTCGGCACCAAAAAAAATCAATTACTCCTTTTCCCTGCGTATATCAGCCCCGATCTTCTGAAGCTTCTCCTCTATCTTTTCATATCCCCTGTCGAGATGATATATCCTGTTTATTGTGGTTTCACCTTCAGCGGCAAGCGCAGCAACAATAAGTGATGCACTCGCACGCAGGTCGGTTGCCATTAAAGGAGCCCCTTTTATCTTTTCCACACCCCGGACTGTTGCTGTCCCGCCTTCTATCGTAATGTCAGCGCCCATCCTCCTGAGTTCTGCTACATGCATGAACCTGTTTTCGAATATGCTTTCTGAAATCACACTCGTCCCGTTTGCGATGCACATTAACGCCATGAACTGGGCCTGCATGTCTGTCGGGAATCCCGGATACGGCATGGTCTTTGTATTCACAGCACCCGGCTTTTCAGGTCCCATTACACGTAACCCGTTGCTTGTGATTCTGAACGTAATGCCGGTATCCTGCAATTTGTTGATGAGTGAATCAAGATGGTCAGGCCTGCAACCTTTAATTGTAATGTCACCGCCAGTGATTCCGGCAATGGTCATGAAAGTTCCTGTTTCTATCCTGTCAGGGATTATTGCATGTTTCAGAGGTTTTAATCTGCTGACCCCGGTTATCTCTATTATGCTCTCTCCGGCCCCTTTTATCCTTGCTCCCATTGATATAAGGGCATCGGCAAGGTCAACCACCTCGGGTTCTTTTGCAGCGTTTTCGATAAGGGTTTTGCCCTCCGCCAGCGCCGCAGCCATCATGATATTTTCAGTCCCTGTAACGGTGGGGGTATCAAAGTATATGGATGCGCCCCTGAGCTTTTTTGCCTTTGCCAGGACATATCCGGATTCCAGCGTTATTGTTGCCCCCATTTTCTCAAGTCCCATCAGATGGAGGTTTATCGGCCTTGCACCTATTGCGCAGCCTCCGGGCAATGATACCTTTGCCTTTCCAAGTCTTGCCACAAGAGGACCGAGAACAAGCACAGAGGCACGCATCGTGTTAACAAGATCGTATGGAGCCTCGAAATCCTTTATTTTGTTGCAGTCAAGGATCACCCTGTTCTTTTCAAGGTGGAATCCTGCGCCGAGGTCGGCAAGCAGCCTTCCCATTGTCGTTACATCCCTGAGATGCGGAACTCTGGATAAATGGTGTTCTCCCTGCGATAAGATGGTCGCTGCCATTATGGGCAGGGCAGCGTTTTTTGCACCGCTTATCTCAACAGTACCCTTCAGATGCTTCCCGCCTCTGATTAAAAGCTTGTCCAGTATTTCCTCCCGGGAATATTCTGTATTTTAACGGCAATGAAACTAAAAGTGAAGGGGCGAAGAATGTTGCCTGTAAAAAAAGATTTAGGTATCTACCTTGAGCAGATACCTAAATCTTCAGAACTCAGATTCAAAAATTAAAGACTATTGGGCAAATTTCAGATCACCCTCACTTGCATCATAGTAAGCGATGCGTGACTTACCATTCGAATCAGTGACTATCGAAGTATAAATTCCCTTGCGGATATCATCACCGATTCCGCTGTCGTCAATAACTTTGGATACAGACCAGTCCCAGAGGTTGAAACCGGGATCGTAAAGAACGCCGCTTATATAATACAGGATCCCGACGGTCTTGCCTGATCTTATCTCATCAGAATAGTAACTTATATGCACTACTCCATTTGGATCTACAAAAACAGGATTTGATGTGATGTTAACCAGAGGATTGCCTCCGACAGTAACAACATTTACATGTCTCCATACCCCTGAAGCGTTTGTTATGCAGCGTATACGCCTTAACCCGTCGACAGCGGATATATGGTTATAGGCAACATAAACATTCCCGCTGACATCAAGTGCAAGAGATGAAAATTCGCCGATATTGCCTGTAGAGTCTAATGTTGATACCTGCCAATCCCTGGTGTTTATGTATTTCAGGTTGCCGTTAAGGACGCCATTCAGGATCCACCATGCATAGTAACTTATATGGACTGTGCCGTCATCAGCGACTTTTATCGATGTATATAATCCGGTATCCTCTCCGGCGTTTCCGGTGTCATAGACAAAATTCTGCCATGGGCCGTTTAGATTGTTAGCGTATTTCAGGGCTGTATTTGTTTCGTCGTAATAACTGATATGTATTCTATTATTCCTGTCAAGAGCAATGCCGGTGTATTTACCCACAACAGCCCCGCTGCCGTTGTCGACAACAGTTGCGCCTAAGGTGCCGGCAATATTTGAAACATTGGCGCTGGCATATTTTAATCCTACCCCCTCATAGTAGTATGAAATATGCAGGTTCCCTTCGCCGTCAATTACGAGTGAGCAATACTCTCCTACCTTTTCATTCCCAACCGGCCCATCAACCCTGTACGGACCTTCCCATATAACACCGTCATAAGTGGCGATCAGATACAATGACCTGAGAGACGCATTGTAATAACTCATATAAGATTTGCCGTTAAACAGGGCAATGGAATTATACCTGCCGACATCATAAAGATGGCTGTCAGGTGTTTCATGATATGTGACCGGTGCACCCTGTGTTGTTGTGAATGACCATGAGTAATTTCCATAAGAATTGCCTGACAGATCCCTTATATTCATAACAGTTGCGGTATAAACTGTCCCATAGTTAAGTATGCGGGAGAAAGAGAGTGTCAGGGTATTGCTGCCGTTTCCCGAGAATGTGCTGCTTATCGTGGTGCCGCGCTCAGAAGTTAAGGAGAAAGAATCTGCGTTAACCCTTTCATTAAAGGTTATGCTTACAGGATCATTGACAGCAATATTTCCCTGTCCGCTTGAAGGACTAAAAGAGGAAACCGAGGGTCTGGTTGTGTCAGGAGTTTTACTTCCCCCGCCGCCCAGGCATCCGGCAGTAAAGACAATAACAGAAAAAACTAAGAAGACCTTATAAATATCCGAAATCCGTAATAGTCTGACAGGCATAAATTTCTCCTCCTTGCGTTGCTTGCATTAACAGCATTTGGTGCGGTAATTATAATATGTCATATGACCTGTAAGTCAATAACTTTCGTATCTGCATAAACAGTGTATCTGTGTTATATTTGATCTGTGAGAGAATTCATGCTATATCAGGACGAAGACGGCACATGGGTAGCTGAATGCAGGGAACTGCCCGGATACAGGGTAAGGGGCAGGACAAAAGAGGAGGCTTTGGAGAAAATGAAAGCCGCACTCCTTATCTATCATCCATGCAGGTGCGAAGAGTGAGATAGATCATGCCTCTGCTTTCAAAATCCTGTCTATTCCTGCAAAATCTTTGATGAAAGTAATTTTCTTGAACCCTGACTTTACTGCAATTTCTTTTACAGGTTCTGCCTGGTCAAATCCAATCTCAAGCATGAGTTTTCCATTTTCCTTCAGATATTTCCCTGCTTCGGAAAAAATTCTCCTGAAGAAATCCAGGCCGTCCTTACCGCCATCGAGTGCTTCAACAGGTTCCCAGTCTCTTATCTCCCTCTGCAGTCCGGCCAGGTC
>JAKAKQ010000218.1 GCA_021813425.1 Nitrospirota bacterium | reverse complement strand
GTCGACATCATTGATTTCTTCAATGAGAATCTGGCTTGATGAGTATATATTGGAGAGCGGGTTAACGAGTTCATGCGCTATGCCTGAAAGGAAAGTGCCGAGAGATGCAAGTTTTTCCGTATGCATCAGTTGCTTTTGTCTTATTTCATGCTCATGCGACAGATAGAGCATCATCTTCTTTAATGAATCATTCAGCGCTTTTATCTCGGCGTCATCGAAATCGAGATAGACGGGTTTGAACTGTCCGCCGGCAATCATCTTAAGATTCTCTTCTATCTCCTTTACCGGTTTCAGCGCCGCGCGCAAAAGGATTTGAAATATGATTATTCCGGAAATACCCAGGAAAATCAGGGAGACGATAAGAACAACAGATGACAAAGACGATCCCCGTAATAATACATATAAAAAAATCAGCAGGGATGCTGAAACGATAAAATACGCTGTAACGCCTTTTAATATCTTTTTGCGGATACTTGTCGGATAGGCTGCCATGTCACAGTTAATTTAACATTAGCTATTGCAATTTGCAATTACGATGTTTCTTGCCTGAAAATTAGTTCTTTCAGTCTGTCGCTAAACCAATATTAATGCCACTACCTCATCGATGCTGTCAGCCGTATGGATAGTTATGTCCCTGAGTACTTCATCAGGCAGTTCACTTATATCATCCCTGTTCCTAAAAGGAAGGACAATACTCCTGACCTTTGCGCGTTTTGCAGCTAATATTTTCTCCTTTACTCCGCCAACCGGAAGTATTCTGCCGGTAAGCGTGATCTCTCCTGACATCGCTATATCACGCCTTGCAGGCCGTCCTGTCAAAAGCGAGATCAAGGCCATCGCTATTGTCAGGCCGGCAGATGGGCCGTCCTTCCGGATAGCGCCCGAGGGAACATGCACGTGAATATCCTGGCGTTCAAAAAAATCATCCGATATACCAAACGTTTCGGCATTACTTCTGATATAGCTGAGGGCGGCTTGTGCAGATTCCCTCATTACATCTCCGAGCGAGCCGGTAAGGATCAATTCTTTTTTCCCTTTCATTTTTGCCGCTTCTATAAAAATAATATCGCCGCCTGCCTCCGTCCATACAAGCCCTGTGGTAACCCCAATCCGGTCCTTTTCCTCCGCCACCTCCAAACAATATTTTCTGTGGCCGAGGTAATGACCGATCAAATCGGGGGTTATTTCTATCTGTCCACCTTTTTCCTTGTGAAGGACCAAATCCTTGGCGATCTTGCGGCATATTGCCGCGATCTCTCTTTCAAGGTTTCTTATCCCTGCCTCGCGTGTATATTCCTGAATGAGCTTATGAACGGCGTCCTTGCTGAAACGGGGCATATTTTCATAAAGACCTTTTTCACTTATCTGTTTTGGAATCAGGAACTGAAATGCTATATGTGTCTTCTCCTCAAGCGTATATCCTGAAAATTCAATAGCCTCCATGCGGTCTCTGAGGGCCGAGGGGATATTATCGAGCACATTCGCAGTGATAATAAACATGACGCTTGAAAGATCGAAAGGCACATCAAAGTAATGGTCGACAAAGCTGTGGTTCTGTTCAGGATCCAGGACCTCGAGGAGCGCAGACGCAGGGTCCCCTTTAAAATCCTGTCCTATTTTGTCCAGTTCGTCCAGCATTATAACCGGATTGGAGGTTTCTACCCTGTGTATCTCTTCGATAATCCTGCCCGGCATAGCGCCGACATATGTCCGTCTGTGTCCGCGGATCTCGGCCTCGTCTTTCATACCTCCGAGGGAAATCCTTGAAAATTTTCTTCCAAGCGCCCTTGAGATCGACCTGCCGAGGGAAGTCTTCCCTGTACCGGGTGGACCGACAAAACAGAGCACCGAGCCTTTGGTCTCCTTCTGGATTAACTTTTTGTCCAGGGCCTTTTTTACGGTAGACAGCACCTCTTCGAGAGTAAAAGGCTTTTGAATATAATGAAAAGCGCCTTTTTTGATCGCTTTTACTGCATTATCCACAGTGGCGTAACCGGTAATCATAATGACTTCAGTAGAGGGGGATTTTGCCTTTGTCCTTTCAAGAACTTCCATGCCGTCGATTTTCTGCATCTTTACATCCGTCAGGATGACGTCAAAGTCGGACAGGTGGAATTTCTCTATGGCCTCTTGCCCGTTTGATGCCGTATAGACAACGTAATTCTCATTCGAAAGCACATGCTTTAAATTTTTTCTGGCGATCTCCTCATCATCAACTACCAGGATATGGGGTCTCTTGTTTAATCTCAGGATCTTGACGGCCAGATGCTCCAAAACCCTCTCTTTGATTTTCTGAAGCCCGTAATGGTCTTCGTTTAATATGCTTTCAGCATGATTAAGGTCAAGATTGTCCTCTGTCTTTTTGTTCCACGGCATCGTGGCGAGATAATTTATATATGTAATGCCGATCGTGTACTCTGAAGAGGAAGGACTGATCTTGGATAATATCTCCAGTTCCTGGTCTGCGATCTTTTCAACATTAGGAGGCATATTTGCGGCAGATATCAATTGACGGAGTTCTTCTATTGTTGCAGCCTGCTGGTTATCGTCCGATTTCTTGAAAAAACCCACCGTTTCCTGACCCCCTTGTTTATTTTCAATTATTAGCTTTAGTAATCTACCATAAAAAAGCCTTCCTGCAAAAGATTTTTAGTTGAAATTATTTAGTTTCTGTTGCGGATAACACTGAAAAACACTAAATGTCATTCTGAGCCCTTCGCCTGTCATTCTGAGCCCTTCGCCTGTCATTCTGAGCGAAGCGAAGAATCTCATCTTGTGCTCAGGGTAAACTCCGCGAAGAATCCCATCTTGTGCTCAGGGTAAACTCCGCGAAGAATCTCATGAACTCAACGTGTTGCGAGACCCTTCACTGAGCCTGTCCTGAGCGAGATTCTTCAGTCGCTTCACTCCTTCAGAATGACAAAAAGCGAAGGGTTCAGGGTGACAAATAACAGCTTCCGCAACAAACACTATTTAGTTGCATTTTGCAACTCGCACTAAAAATCTGAATCACTGTTAATTTAGTTTTAAAATCATAGAGTTATCATCAGTTATCATAATGCTATTGCATATTTAAACAAAATGATTCTTTGCCCTTAAAAAGCACTTGATAAAATATTACCGCAATTTCAATAAGTTACGATACATTTTTCTGCTGGCACGAAAATTGTAGCATATTAAGGTAAAGATCGAAAAGGAGGAAGGAAAGATGAAAAAGCTTCTTAAAAAATTAGAGACTTCGATGGTGGCAGTAGCATTTGCAGAGGCAGGTGAATTCGAGACCGCAAGGGAGATCATGAATGAAGAAAAGCCGAGAAAGACAGACAGGCCGACAATGCAGAAGAGAACATATGAAAGAAAAGAGATAAGGGCGGACTAACTGCAATAGGTTATAGTCAGCAGGTCATGGGACATGGGCAATAATTTCGGAGGTAGGAACCATGAACAGGATTAAAAAGATGATGACGAAGATTGAAAATGTGATGTCGGCAATAACTTTTGCAGAGGCAGGTGAGTTTGATGCTGCCAGAGAGATCATTAACAGAAACAGAAAGGTTCTTCTGGGAATAAAAAATGCTGATATTAATGCCCTGAGGTATGCGGTAAACATATGCAGGAGGATAGACGCTGACCTTGATATCCTTTTAATAACAGGTTCAGAAAATGCCGGCTACGGAAGTGAACTATTGAAAAGGTTCAAATCCGAACTTGATAAAACAGACATTCACTATGAGATAACCCTGAAGAGCGGTGACCTGAGAAAAGAGATTGTTGACTGCACCATGAACAGGGGAGAAATACTATTTGTGGTTGTAGGCTCATCTGCTGAAATTGACCTTGAGCTTAATAAACCCGGCAGCAGGCTTTCTACTTCTTTGGAAAAATTAAAATGTCCGTTGGTGGTTGTTACAGGGCACAGAATGCCCGTCGCTGTTTAACGCAAACCTCCACATTGAGCGCACTATCTTGTATTACTGTTCTGTTTTCCATACTTACTCAGTCAGAAAACCCCGCTGTTTACAGAGAGGATGAAGATAATTTCCTTTTGAAGCGAACATGGGGTTAAAAGCCTGTGGGATCCTTACCTTTAAAAGAGCGAAGGGCTTTTAAAGGGGTTTACTTTAAATATATTTTCTTTTATCATTAATTAACATGTCATTATAATGAGGCAGAGGACGATATATTTTGGAAGAGATAAAATACGGCAGATTTAAAAAATTGATATTGTCCCTTATAGAACTATTTTGCCCTTTTAACGTAAAGTATTTTCAGGTCGGCGTTGCAATTATGACCTCCCTCCTGCTCGGCACAGTTATATTGCTTGGCTGGATCTCCACAAAGAAAATAAAAGAGATAGTAATAGAAGATTTTAACAAGCAGCAGCTTCTGCTTGCGCGTCATGCATCAAGTCAAATCGAAAATATTTTTGATACCCTGAAACGGGAACTATTAATTTTAAGCCTTTCACCGGCAATACAGTATTCAGAATCTGTCTCCATTGCAAACCGCATGAAAATAACATTTTCAAGCATTAATGAGTATGGTACCCAGGAGATAAAGTTCATCGACCCATCAAAATGGAAAACGTATCTTCTTGATTATCAGGGATATATAAGCATAAACATAAGTCCGGAGGAAGAATTCTATCTTGAATGGGCAGGATCAAAAGCCAACAGAGGGCATATTTTAGTCAGTGATGTATCTCCACAGGTTTCCATCGACGGCAGGCTGAGGCAGATTGTTGCCCTTGCAACACCTGTATGGCAACAATCAGTGGATGAGACTCATACTGTTGCAGGCCAGAAGTTTGCAGGTACGCTGATCTTTGCTGTTGACGCAACCACCCTTACAGGTAAAGTTACAAAAAGCATACGGTCCGGTGAAACAGGTTATGCATGGATTATCGACAATAATGCAATATTTCTACACCATCCGGTTGAAGATTTTATCGGTAAAAATGCATTTGAGGTGCGCCATAAAAGGATGCCTGTTATTACCTTCGATAAGATAAACGAGATACAGAAAGAAAAGATGCTGGCCGGTAAGGAAGGAGCAGGGAGTTACATTTCAGGATGGCACAGCAGTGTAGAAGGAGAAATAAAAAAATTAATCGCTTATAGTCCTATCCGGTTAAATGGAGGCAATTCTTCACGAGTCTGGTCTGTTGCGGTTGTAGCCCCTGTAAGCGAGGTTGAAGGTTCAATCCATTCTGTATATTTTCGCCAATTCCTGCTTCAGGGGATAGTTTCTGTCGCAATCCTTCTGGGAGGAGCTACTATCTTCTTTCTGATTTTTAACTGGTCCAATCAGTTAGGGGAAGAGGTTGAAAAAAGGACGAACGATTTAAAGAAATCAGAAGAACGTTATAAGTGCCTTATAGAAAATGCCGAAGACATAATTTTTACTGTTGACTATTCCGGGAAATATCTCTCCATAAACAATTATGGTGCACAAACTTTTCACAAAAAACCTGAAGATATCGTCGGTAAAAAAATGACTGACATCATACCTGATGAGACAACAGAAAAACATCTCAGCTTGATTAAAAATATCTTCGATACCGGCCTGAGCGAGCAAATTACCTACTCTGTCATGATTGATAATACTGAGCACTGGTTCAGCACCAACTTAAGTCCCCTTATAGACGAAGAATGCGGCATCTTTGCTGTTTTGGGCATAACGAGGGACATTACTCACAGGAAGAAGATGGAAGAACAGGAATTCTATTATTATACTGAGAAACTGGCATCCCTCGGCACGCTTGCTGCCGGTGTTGCCCATGAGATAAATAATCCCCTTGCAATCATTTTGGGGCATACGGACCTCCTCCTTGAAAAGGTAGAGAAAGATTCACAGATATATAAAAGCCTGAAAACAATCGAAAGGCAGGGTTTGAGCGCAAAAAGGATAGTGGAAAGTCTACTGAGTTTCTCATCCTTCTCAGAGAAAAAGGTGGAGTGGGTGGATCTTAATAAGAATATTGAGACTGTGCTTGCAGTTATAGGAGATACACTCTTAATCAATAAAATAACCCTTAAAAGGGAATTAGATGAAAATCTGCCTAAGGTGAAGGGAAGTTCAGAAGAACTGCAGCAGGTATTTTTTAACATAATCACAAATGCTGCGCACGCCATGAAAGGGGGCGGCTCTTTAACAATTGTTACAAAAGCTACTGGAAACAGGGAAAAGGTCTTAATCCAGATTTCTGATACAGGGCATGGAATCAAAAGGGAACATATGGGCAAAATCTTTGATCCTTTATTTACTACAAAAAAGCCCGGAGAAGGTACAGGCCTGGGATTATCTGTTTCATACGGGATAATAAATAAATATAAAGGAACTATAACTTGCCAGAGCATTGCAAAGGAGGAGGCTAAAGAAGGACAGGAATCAGGCACGATCTTTACTATTCTTCTGCCTGCAATTTCAATTCAGGATCTTTCCGAGAATCCCGCACCGATGGTTGAAACCGATATCAAAACCGCATTATCGGAAGGTCTTACTCAATTTTCGGCATGGAAGGTCATTAAAACAGAAGAGAGCTTAAGTAAGGATACTGAAAATATTGAGGAAACAAGATAAAATATTGCCCTTAGGAGCAGAAAGTAATATTATAATACTACAAATCTTAAGCTGACAGTGCTGAAAGCCGAAAAAGCTTTGCGTACGGATATATTGAGGGGAAAAAAGTAAGCAAGGAGAAAGACATGCAGGAAAAGATCTTAATTGTAGATGACGAGCCGGACATGCTCGAATTACTGAGCATGATAATTATCGAAAAAACGCCCTATGAAGTAATAACAACAAATAATCCTCTGGAAGTAATTGACCTTATCAGGAAGAATAACGTGGACCTTGTTATTGCCGATTTAAAGATGCCGGACATGGACGGCATCGAACTTCTTAACTCTATCAAAAAAATCGATGAAGATTTAACAGTCATTATTATCACTGCTTACGGCACAATTGAATCTGCTGTCGAGACAATGCATAAGGGTGCATTCGATTTTATTACAAAGCCATTCCGCAAGGAACAGATACTATATACAATAGACAGGGCTCTGAAATGGCAAAAAATGCAGAAAGAGAACATCTTGTTAAAACAGGAGCTCTCAAAAAAAAGACGGTGATAATCTTTAATAATAAGGCAGGAAGGTAATGTTTTT
>JAKAKQ010000308.1 GCA_021813425.1 Nitrospirota bacterium | reverse complement strand
CGCCACTGAATCCGGAGACATCTACTCTGACCTTCTTGCTCCCGTTCTTGCCTATGTTGTATGTCGGACAATCATGCACTTCGAGAAATTTACCTTTTGAATCTATAACAGCAACCGCACCGTTTGCGTCTGGATCCACTCCTATAAAGAACATTTCTTACCTCCTTTTATCTTTCTGCCCGCAGCAGCCTGTTTAACCTTTAAGGCTATGCGCTTAGGAACAGCAAAACCTTTGTCTGTGTCTTTCGTACCACACTCGTTGAAATGAAGCAAACTGGATATAAGGATGCTTTGAGCTATGGCCTTATTGCTAAATTCACGTATAACCGATTTAAAATGTTTCCTATCGGTGAACGCCTCATCTGCCTTGATAATCCTGTCGTCTGATATGATTGAATCGCACTCCGCGCAGGCATAGATGCCGTAAATGCCGACATCCTTTTGGATGGCGAAATCAACGCTGTAACCCTTGATCTTTTTTAAATGGTATTTACTGATGCATTTGCCGCACAGCACCGCTTCGTTGCTGATAGGGAATACCTCTGTGCCGGGTCCCAGAAAAATTCCAACTGTTCTAACCAGCTTTTCTACCATTTTCTCGAATCCAGGATCAAACTCCTCCAAGGGAAATTTCATGCCCGGCCTCCGGATAAGGCAGCGATCTTATCTGGATCTATTTCATGCTTTTTCAGAAATTGCTCGAGTTTATAAAGACTGTCATTGCCGGGCTTCTTTCCCCTGTAAATCCAGCCACGGAACGCATCGATGCCGCGTCCCATCTCGGCGGCCATAAACTCAAAAGAAAATCCGTATTCTCTTTTGAGAAGGAAAAGCAGCGCAACAAGATCAATTACACTGCCATTGAGATCAACATACACCGGTCCCTTGTGTTTGTCCCTGACAATAACAGTCTCCGTGCGAGAATTCCGCATCGGCTTTTGCTTTACAATCTGTTTTTTCATATTTTTCTCCTTTATACACGTTTCGGTCTCGGTCCCCTTTGATAGCTCGGGCTCGGATCCGGAGCGAGGGTCAGCTGACGGCCCATCGCTACGTCATAATACAGACCGGCTATATCAAGCGGGGGAACAAGGCTCCCGTCCTGCCTGATGCGCCAGACTGTAAGCACTAACTCAGCTTTTCTTTGCCCTTCTTTGTCTCCCTTTGGAATTCGGTGCCATATAATTTCAAAGGCATCGCTCAAGGACTTGTTTTCCGTGGTCTTATACATATACCTCATGGCATCCTCGAGATCTGTAAACAGGATCTCGATAGACCCTTTAAGTGTTGTCAGCTTGAAATCCTTCGGCGTTTCAGAAACATCTCCGGAAGTCTGCGCTTGGTTTCCTCCATTTTTTTGTTTGAGGGCCTCCACCACTTTCTCCGGGTTAACAGTTTTGAAGAATTTTTCTGAAAAATTGTTTAATTCATCCTGCACTTCTTTTTTTATGTCTTTTCCCATATCTTTTCCTTCATTTCAGGCATCGTTTCCGTTCTATGAAACTTACACAAATCTACACACGGTAAATTCAACTTTCTTCTTCCTATTTTGATGACTTCTCTTGTCATAAAGAATCATAAAAATTTGTTAGGTTGAAAAATCTCGTCACATCTTTCTTAAATAGCAACTGCACTTCACCGGTAGGTCCATTCCTCTGCTTTTCAACGAGTACGCTTGTGATTTCACTCCCGTCCTGGTTCCCAGCATCGTCTTTTTTATAGAGAAACATAATAATGTCCGCATCCTGCTCGATGGCTCCCGATTCCCTTAGATCCGCAAGGGTTGGCCTGCCGTCTGCCCTGTATTCGATCTTCCTGTTGAGCTGGCTTAAGGCCAGCACCGGTATGTCAAGGTCCTTTGCTAAGGCTTTCAGCGCCCTTGACAGAGAGGATACTTCCTGTTCCCTGCTAACCTCTCTGTTTTTTCTGTATATATTTGTGTCAGGTGCCATTAACTGAAGATAGTCCACAATGACCAGACCGATTTTCTTCCCGGTTGAAAGTGAAAGTCTTCTGAGTTTGGATTTAATGTAAAGCGGGGTTGCCGATGGCGTATCGTCAAAATATAGTTCTTCTTCGGCGATCTTTCCTGCCGCACTTGTCAGGGCGTGCCAGTCTCCCTTCCGTACAAATCCCCGGAAAATGTTGCCGGAACTGACCTCTCCTTCGGAGCAGAGCAACCTTATTCCGAGCTGCTCACAGGACATTTCGAGGGAAAACATCGCTACTAATTCACCACTCTTCGCCGCATTCTGCCCGATATTCAAAGCTAAGGCGGTTTTCCCGGTGCTGGGCCTTCCGGCCAAGACAATAAGATCTCCCTTTAAAAACTGGAGTATCCTGTCTAAGTCCTGATATCCGGTCTTTAGGCCATATGCTTCCCCTGATGCCTTCTTCTCTATAATTTCGAAGGCGTCCTTGATGACAGATTTTGCAAGTTTAAGACGATTATTGTCGCCTTTGGTAGTAATCGACATAATGCTTTTTTCAGCATCCATAAGAAGGTCTTCCACTGAATTACCGTCAAACTCATAAGCCTGGGAATTTATTTCGATCGATTTTATTATAAGCTGCCGTTGCAGATACTTGGCTGTAACTATCTTTGAATGATATTTGATATTGGCTGCAGTAGGAATGCTCTGAACTATAGAAGTAAGGAAGGAATTCCCGCCCACTGCTTCAATCTGACCTTTTTTATTCAGTAAATCAGCAACTGTGACCAAATCAATGGGAATGTTCGCATCGAACAATTCCAGCATTGCCCCGTAAATCATGCGGTTGCTTTCCTTATAAAATGTCATTATGCCGGCTATCAGCTCATCGATTGCGATTGATATAGACTCAGGTTCAAAAAAAATGGCGCCGAGCACCGCAATCTCAGCAAATATATCATGCGGAGGTATTTTATCTAATGTCTCCATTTCTTCCTCTTTGATCTTTTCCATCTTTTTCTATTGTCATAAACTACGGGACAACAGCCGTAGTTTCATATTGTACTGTCTTCAAACCTTTTCCCCTTTTAAAATCTTTATCATGTTTTATATTACATATCAAGTTATGTAATGTCAATACATTACATAATCTGTAATAATAGCCCAAGACAGTTAAAAGGAAATTTTACGCTTCAAAGCGTAAAATACCGGACAGCCCTGAACAGGGTTGAAGTGTCACGGCCTCGTCTATAAAGAAGGAGGACATAAAACTATGGCATTCAACGGCAGACAGTCCGCAAGAAAACACGCAAGACGGATTCATATTTGTTCTAAGTGTGGACAGACCATCAAAGGGAATGGATACTCCAACCACAAATTAGCACATGAAAAGAAAGAAAAAGCTGTAAGGGAATCCGGAAGACTATCTACTGTATACAATAGTCTTAAAGCAATGTTGTCCAGATGAGTGAGAACAAGTTGACACTTCCCACGGCTAAAGCCGGGGGATTCTCAGACAACGCCAGCTAATACCGATGTTGACGCTGGAAGCAGGTCTTCTGGACCTTCAAGTTAAAACAACAAATCTTGCTTATGATATTATAATGATATTATAGTGATAGCAATAAGTTAT
Organism: Nitrospirota bacterium; assembly: GCA_021813425.1. Taxonomy (GTDB): domain Bacteria; phylum Nitrospirota; class Thermodesulfovibrionia; order Thermodesulfovibrionales; family UBA6898; genus JAKAKQ01. The sequence goes on along the minus strand of JAKAKQ010000308.1, from coordinate 3,618 downwards.
CATAAGCAAAAACAATAAATATAAAATAATATCAAGATGATATCATTAAAGAAAATCTATTGACAAATATATATTATTATGATAGCATTGATATATCATTATGATATATATACCTTAAACATTAATAGAGAGGAGAGGATAGGAGGGATTATGGGACAGGAAGAAAAAACAATATCACAGAAAAATGACGAGAAGATAATTCTCAGGCTGGCATCTAAATTAAAAAAAGATCTCCAGAAAGAATCGGGAGAACTCGGGATATCAATGAACCAATACATTATTGCTATCCTGGTCGGCAGGGAGACAGCAAAGGTCGTTGCGAAGATCGCCAATCACTGGCAACAGCTTGCTAAGAGATACGAAGTCTCTGAAAGCGAAGTCGAAGCCCCCCAGGTACCAGATGAAAAGGATGAGAGCTATTTTCCTCAAGGTCAATCGATATAACGAAAACATAATGATGTGCTTGTGAAACGTGATTTTATATTTTTGAAAGGAGAAAGGCATGGATAAAAAAAGTAAGACAGTTCAAGAGGCCATAGATAATTTAACCTCTGTATTTTGGTCCCCGAATGAACCCGACTCAAATTTGGAGCCAGCCAATATTGTAGACGCACTCGGTAATTTATCCCGATCAATTTCAAAGTTGGCAAATGCGATTAATAATTCTACTAAGTCCGTTTATGAAGAAAGGGAATGACGAATGAGCAAAAAGGTTATTAGCCTCGAAGATTTAATGCTGACAGTCAAAACACACCCCTGGAAAAAAGATTGCCCCAGCTGTGGTGAAGACTGTTCGAGGGTAGGATTACCCGATCTGGTTTATTCATGGGAGCGTTGTGGATGCGACACGGTCCCATATGTTCATTTGGTCGAAACGGTATGGCACAAAGGCTGTTTCAAGAAGAAAGATTAACGCGGTCGGAGGATGAAATGAAAGCATATTATCAGATTACGGACGACAATTCAGACGGAATCAATGACTGTTTCATCGTTTTCTCTAAGGACTTCGGCATCCCGCTAATCGGTGACTATCGCGGGGTGCAGCTTGCAATTATTCCGTTTTCAAATGACGACGGAAAGAAGCAGGCAGAGGAACTGGCGCGGCTGTATATGGCTGCTCTGGAAAAGTACGATAGCCAGTTCATTGTGAGATAAAACAGAGTTAAGCGGTTAAGCAGTGCGAATCATCCGTCAAGACGGATTGGTAGCAACCGCAGGAGGTGTAAAGCATGAAGATGATAAGACTCAAGGATAAATTCCGGAAATTATACTCAATTAGAAAAAATGGAAAGACAATCTTCCAGTTGGAAGATTGTGGTGATTATATTCGACTATATCCTTTAAAATTCAAATCATATAGAAATGATAAGGGAAGCAGCCAATCTAAGATGCTGTTCATCCGTTTAGGAGGAATACCAAATGAAGCCAGTTCGTTCAATGGTAGGACCTCAGACTTTGATTCTGATAATGGGGGTTCGACTCCCTCACTGGCTGCCAATAAGCCTTTTTCGTACAACGGGCCGGTCAACGACCGGAGGAGAACAGGAAATGACAATTGAGAGAAAGAAAAAGCTGAAAATAAAAAAAGGCCCCTCCCTGTCGGCTGGAGTGGGCTTGTTATGTTCCTGTGGTAATAAATCCGTGGGGACATCGCACAAAGGCGAACCTTTTTGTCTCGATTGCGTGAAGGGTGCAACCCCGAAAGAGATAATGGCCCGGATGCCTGTGATTAAAGATAAGAAATTCATCGAATGGCTGAAAGGACTCGGACGTGAATAATAATTTTACACATAACTATTGCATAACAAGAAAGGATTCTTTAGAAAGAACCTATGGCTTCTGACCAGCAGAATATATCACTAAAAGAGACCTTCAAGGTCAAGGTGCTGAAGACAATCTATCAGGACAAAAAGACCGGGTACACTGTAATGGTGCTCAGAAATCTCCTGCCTTCCGGGGAGCAGAAGTTCACTGGGATCTGCAACATTCCCTTTATCATTAATGAACAGGACGAAATGAGTATCGAAGGCAACTGGGTAATGTCTAAATACGGCCGTCAATTAAAAATCACCCATATTGCTATTGACGAACCAACAACCTCAGAAGGCATCCTTGCTTATCTGTCATCTGGAGTCCTCTATGGCATAGGACCGGCAATAGCGGCAAGGATTGTGGAGAGATTCGGGGCTGACACGCTCAAGATACTCGATAACAATCCTGAACGCCTTGAGGAAGTCAGGGGGATCGGGGCCAAGACAACTGCAAAGATAAAAAACTCATGGAAAGAAAAACGTGCCGGAGCAGTAGTGCTCATGGCGCTCTGCGAACTCGGGCTTTCCATCGCTTATGCCACAAAATGTTTTAAGACCTTCGGAACAGAAGCGGTAATTATTGTTAAGAAAAATCCCTATAAACTCACAGAGGTAAAAGGCATAGGCTTTATAAAGGCAGATGAGATAGCAACTAATGTCCTTAAATTCAGCAAAGATCACAAATACAGGGTAAAGGCCGGCATTAAATACGCACTGGAAGACGCGGCAAAAGGAGGCGGGCATTGTTTCCTTTTGCCTGAGGAACTCGAGAGAAAAGCGGTAGATCTCCTTGGAGTGGAGAAGGAAACAGTGGTCTTTTTTATGTACGGGCTTGTAAGAGAAGAAGAACTCATAATCCAAGACAACAGATACTATCTCCCCGAAATATACAAGGCCGAAAGATATGTGGAAAGCAGGCTTGGCGACTTATCCAGAACCGCTTCTGTTTTTTCCGGGGAAGTGAAGAGCGCCATGAGCAGACTGCTTGGAGAAGACGATAATTTCGCCTATCTGACAGAAGAGCAGAAAACCGCTGTGGTAAAGGCTCTTGCCAGCAGAATATCCGTGATAACCGGAGGTCCCGGAACCGGCAAATCCACGACTCTCAGAGCGGTTGTCGGGCTTCTTGATCATTTCGGCATTACATATGCTCTTTGCGCGCCGACAGGCAAGGCCTCAAAGAGAATATCTGAAATAACGGGGAAAGAGGCAAAGACTATACACCGGCTGCTTGAGTCAAGGTCTGACAGGGGCTATTCAAGAAACGAAAATAACCTTTTAAGTGAAGAATACGTCATAGTAGATGAAAGCTCAATGATAGACCTTTTTCTTATGTCCAGTCTTCTGAGGGCTCTGGATATATCGAGATCGAAGATCGTTTTTATCGGCGATGCTGACCAGATCTCACCAGTAGGCGTAGGGAATGTTTTTAAGGACATAATCAGGTCAGGGTTATTCCCTACAACAAGGTTTTCCGTTATACACAGGCAGGCTGCCGATTCCGGCATCATCCGCACCGCGCATGAGATCAACAGAGGGCAGTCCCTGTCTTTTATGAGCAGAGATGGTGCAGCTGTGAAATACAGTAGCTTGGATGGAACAGAGTTCTTGCTGAAATATAAGATGAATGCCTCGGACGTAATGTTTATTGAGGAAGATTCCCCGGAATTAGTTCTCCAGGCCATAGTTGAAATGGTGAAACAAGTAATGTCAACAGGGGTATTGATCGAGGAGCTCCAAGTCATAACACCTATGAAGAAAGGCCCGATAGGAGTAGATTCCGTGAATTTCGCCATACAGTCCCTGA
>JAKAKQ010000363.1 GCA_021813425.1 Nitrospirota bacterium | reverse complement strand
AAGCCTTTATTGTGTTATTTTCAGCAATGAGAGGCACGTCATCATAGTAAAAAGCCGAATGGAATGTATTTGAGTAAACTATGAGACCGATAACCGATATAAGGAGGATATGGAACAAGGGACTATAAAATATCTTTGTGCTTTTATATCCAGCCCCGGTTTTGTCCGATACCCCTGTTTTAATATCAGGGATTGCGCCGGTATCCTTGCCCTTTTTCTTCTTGGATGCCTTCCCCATGTAATTAAATTACTTTTTGAGTGGACGTGTTGTCAATGGTATACCGGCAGTTCAGTATATCCTCTAATAAACGTATCAGGTTATAATGTATACCTTATGCGCAACAGCATAAATGATCAAAAAAATACAATGCACGGCGCAGAGGCTGAAAGCGCGTTCAGAAAATTCCAGCATGCGTTTCCTTTCAGGATTCTGATAAAGGGCTTTCTCTTCTCAACCAAATATTTACCGGTATGGCTTCTGAGAATAGTCGGTATTTTCTTTGTGTTGCTCTTTATTCTCCTGAATTTTAAGAACTATATTGCGATAAGACAAAACCTTTCGAGGATTAAACCCGGCCTGTCCGCATTTTCTTATTCATTTCAGGCCTTTGCCGTTTTTAAAAACTATTCCTACTACCTTATAGACCTTTTCCATCTGAGCCATGATCCTGAAAGGATTAGAAAGTATGATGTTGAAATTACAGGGATAGAAAACCTTGAGATTGCCCTGTCTCAAAAAAAGGGTATTATCTTGCTTGCAACACATCTGGGCAACTGGGAAATCGGCGGACTTAAACTCTCTTCCAGCGGCAGGGAGATCAATGTAGTATATTCTCCGGACAGCATGTCATCGCTGGAAATCCAGAGGAGTTTTATCAGATTTGCAGAAGGAATAAATGAGATACCCCTGAGACAGGGAGAATTTTCATCCCTGAAAATGCTCAGGATTTTACAGGAGGGAAGGATAATTGCGCTTCAGGGCGACAGGCTGACGTTTGATAGCGGGGTAAAGATGAGTTTCTTCTGTTCAGATGCACTGTTTCCCAAGGGGCCTGTCAAGCTGGCCATTGTTTCTGAAAGTATAATCCTGCCGGTCTTCATACCCATTAAAGGATATAAATCTTATGAGATAATCATCGAACAGCCAATTGCAATGGAGAAAAATATGGATCCTGAAATCGAATTAAAGACAAATCTTAATAAAATAATTAAAATATTAGAAAAATATATTGGTCAGTATCCGACCCAGTGGTATACTTTTATGCCATTCTGGATTGACGACATGTAAAGAAAAACAAAAAGGAGCTTTCCGGTAATTGAGAATTCATCTGATTTACCCTGACTGGGGGCATTTTCCTCTTGTTTACAGAAGGTATATCCCTGTGATGGGCCCGGCGATAGTTGCGTCTCTGACACCTCCTGATATTGATATTGTTTTTACAGATGAAAGAGTCGACAGTATTGATTTTGATAGGGATTACGATATGGTGGCCATATCCATGATGACAAGTCAGGCAAACAGGGCTTATGAGATATCGAGGATATACAGGGAGAAAGACATTCCTGTTGTATTAGGCGGAGTTCATGTATCGCTCATGCCTGATGACGCCTTGCAGAATGCGGATGCAGTAGTTGTGGGAGAAGCAGAGGGTACATGGCCTGATCTGATAAACGACTTAAGAAAAGGGAACCTTAAAAGGGTATATTCATGCAAAAGTCCTGCCGACGAGATCCCTTTTCCCCGCTGGGATATTTTTGAAAACAGGACTTATCTTCCAATGAATTCCCTGCAGGTCTCGCGCGGCTGTCCTGTTAACTGTGATATGTGTTCCGTCCCGCAAACATATGGCACTGAATTCAGGATGACCGGGACAGAGAGACTCCTTGAAGACGTAAAAAGGCTGGAAAGATATATCTTCATCATCAATGATAATATGCACCTTGCAAAAAGAAGGGTCAGGGGCTTTCTGGACGGGATGGCAGGTATTGATAAGCAGTGGGTCGGGCTTGCGCCTCTTTCGATAGCGGAGGACAGCGCTTATCTCGATATTCTTAAAAAAAGCAACTGCTGGGCGATGTATGTTGACCTGAGCCCCTGGATCTCTGCAAGCCTTAATGACATGATAGACGGTGTTCAGGTCGCAAAGGCAAATATAATGATCGAGAGGATACGCGAAAGGGGAATTAAGGTTATCGCATCCTTTGTCTTCGGCTTTGACCATGACAGGAAAGATATATTCGAGAAGACTGTAAGGTTCGCAAAAGATAATAATATTGAAGAGGCAGAGTTCCATATATTGACGCCTTATCCAAAGAGCAGGCTTTATGAAAGACTGGATTCAGAGGGCAGGCTTATTACCTCTGATTTTTCAAGGTATTCGACATCGTCTGTTGTTTTCAGGCCGGCAAACATGTCCCCTGACGAACTGCATGAAGGATATCTCTATGCGTGGCGGGAGTTTTATCCGAAAGAAAATTTCGAAGATACAGAGAGAGGACCTGTGATAAAATCTTTTGCATGCTTCCCTTTGAACAGGGAAGATCTGTTAAATTACAAAGGAGGCAGATGGGTTGAGGCAGTAATGAAAAAAGAAAGGCAGAGGCAAGAGGATAGATGTTAAAGACGCTGAAGCCGTTCGTGCTTTCAAAATTCCTGTACGGGTTTGTTCAGGTTATGTCCATGAGCAGTCAGCACGCGCTTATATCATATCTGAATATAGCAGAAAAGGCGACAACAAGGGACCATTACAGGCGTGCGATCAGAAGTATAAAAGAGATGTGGAGAAACGGGCATCCGAGCCTGCGGGTTGCGATGAAGATTTTGAGGAATACAAGCCCGAGGCACAAGAAGCAGATTATAAAATGCTTTATCATAAACCAGCTCCTTGTCGGCAGCACAAAGAGAAAATCATTTTCGGAGCAGGCGGGAGGGTTTTATCCTCCGGGACTTCTTGTGATAAGCCCGTCCATGAAATGCAACCTTAACTGTTTTGGCTGTTATGCAGGCATGTACAGAAAGGATGAAGACCTCCCTTATGAGGTGATCGACCGTGTATTGAATGAGGCTAAAGAGATGGGCGTGTATTTTGTAGTGATCTCAGGCGGCGAACCTTTCTTCAGAAAAGACCTTCTTTCCCTTTTTGAGAAACATAATGATATGTCGTTTCACGTATTTACACACGGCGGTCTGTTGGATGAAAAACTGGTAGGCAGGCTTGCAGATCTCGGAAATATACTCCCTGCCATAAGTGTTGAGGGGTTCAGGGAAGAAACAGACAGCAGAAGGGGGCAGGGACATTACGATAAAGTGGTGAGGGCGATGAGACTTTTAAAAGAGGCGGGTATACTCTTCGGGTACTCTGCAACCATGACAAGGCAGAATGCTGAGATCATGGTGTCGGATGAATTTGTAGATCACTGGATCGAAAACGGCTGCACTGTTGGCTGGTATTTCCTCTATACGCCTGTCGGCAGGAAGCCCAACTGGGAACTTGTACCAACACCGGCGCAGAGGGACACGCTCAGGGAACGTGTATCCTATTTCAGATCTACCAGGGAAATGCTGTTCGGCGATTTCTGGAACGACGGCCCTGTAGTAGGAGGATGTATCGCAGGCGGCAGGAAATACTTTCATATAAATTCAAAGGGTGATGTTGAACCATGCGTGTTCTGCCATTTTGCCCTTCATAATATAAAAAATGTAAGCCTGAAAGAAGCCGTGACTTCTCCATTGTTTAAAAAAATACAGGGATACCAGAAGGCAAATAAAAACCTCTTAAGACCCTGCATGATAATCGACCGTCCGGATGTTTACAGGGATGTATGCAGGATGGAGGGAGTCTATTTCACACATGACGGCGCCGGGAACATCGTTGAAGAGTTCACAAAAGAGATAGATGAGTATGCCGCATGTTACGGTGAAATGGCAGATAAGGCATGGAATGAGAAATATTGCAAATAAGGTCAGCCTGATACTGTTCTGTTGTCTCATCTTTTCCTGCGTAAAAAAGGAGGAGATAAAGAGGACCGAAATAGTGCCTTATTCAGGGCCTGTGACGGTAGAAGCGCTGAGACAGTCAATAGTCTTCAGAAACGTCAAAAGCATTAAAGCACTATCGGAGGTCACTGTTTATAAACGCGGTGAACCTGCTGGCAGTTTCAGCGGGGTTTTTGGATACAAGTCGCCAGGGTACATGCGGACGAGTCTTTTCGGTCCGTTCGGCCTTACTGCAATGGACCTCCTTGTGTCAAAAGACCTTATCCAGATGTATATACCTCATAGGGATACCCTCTATGAATGGAAGTCTCCGGAAGTTTCATTCAATGCTCTGCTTGACAGCGGATTCAGGTACAGCATGGACGAGGATGAAGATGCGTTTCTGCTTTATGCGTACAGATACGAGAACAGCGAGCCTGAGCTTGCAACAAAATATATTTTCGACCGGACGTATCTGATTAACCGGTCTGTTATTTTTTACAAGGATGGGATGGACTTTATAAAAATAGATTTCACCGGTTTCAACGGCAGGATCCCCGAACGGATAAGAGTTTTATTCCATAACGGCATGGCAATGGATTTTTTGTTGCGGGAGCCGGAATTTGATACTGATATTTCTGATGATTACTTTGTGACTATTGACCACGCAGACAAGAAAGTCAGGCCTTTTCAGGAAATCCTCAAGCGTTTTGATCCCAACCGGTAGCTCAGATTCATGGCGAAATATGGAGGGATATTCTTTATCTGCCCTGGCATTCGTTTTAATATGGAACCGAGCGTATAGGTTTTTTCATACACATTAAGGGTCTTCTCATATAACTCCTCCACTGATATGTTCTTTGGCTTAAAAACTATATTGTACCTATCATACCTCTCCCAGTTCTGATGGAGTATCCTGCCTTGTGAAAGCATATCGCTGAAAAGCCTTGTACCCGGGAACGGCGTCAGTTTGCAGTAGTTTGCGACTTCGAGCCGGTTTCTCATAACAAAGTCAAGGGTGTTTTCGAATATATCGGGTGGGTCATTGTCAAAACCGAATATGAATGATCCGTGCACTCCGATGCCGTGTGATTTGATCTCCTTTATATGGTCGGCATATACTTCTGCCTCTCTGAGTTTCCTGACATCGCGGGCATTACTTGAGTCTATGCTCTCAAAACCGATAAGAATGCCTGCACAACCGCTCTCAGCGGCAAACCGGAGCAGTTCATTGTCTTTTGCGATCTCGATGGAGGATTGCGCCACCCACCTTTTCTTTATCTTTTTAATAGCCGTGAAGAGCTCTTTTGCATATGCATGGTTCCCTGTTATGTTGTCATCAACAAAAACTATAAGCCTGCCTTTGTATTCAGACAGTTCCCGTATCACATGTCCGACAGGACGGCAGCGGTGCTTTATACCGAAGAACTGGGTTGATGAACAGAAGCTGCATCCATGCGGACAACCCCTTGAGGTCTGAAATGTGCGCGGCACATAATACCTTCCCGTATTCAGCATGTCCCATCTGCCCGAAGGGATTTTCGAGGGGTCAGGATATCCCTCACAACGATAGACATCCTGTAATTTCCCTGTAATAAAATCATCGATCACCTTCTCCCATGTGCCTTCTGCCTCTCCTATAAATACCGAATCGGAATGCTGCAGGGCCTCATCAGGCATTACAGAGGGGTGTATCCCGCCCATGATCACCTTTGCGCCTCTTTCCCTGAAGGTCTTTGCAACGGCATATGCCCTCGGTGCATTCGTCGAATTGGATGAAATCGCAACGAGGTCTGCGGGGTAATCGAAATCTATGTCGTCAACTAATTCATCGGTCACCTTTATTTCGATATCCGGCGGCGTAAGCGCTGCGATTATCGCAAGGGACATCTGGGGGAGCACAAAGGTTGCGCGGCTTTTCCTCCAGATATCCTCAGCGCGGCACGGAGAAATAATATAAAGACGCATTGTTTATTATATACGATTCCTGAGTTGAGGTTTGATTCAGAAATATAAAGGACTGAATAACAGGTCAAACTTGTAATAAGAAGCTATAGTTATTCTAAACCTGCCGACAGGATTTTATTAACCTTATTGCAAAGAATATTGGGGCTTGTGGTTGCCTTGACCAGATATTCGCTTACTCCAAGTGCGACTGTCTGATCCACTTCCTCTGAGAGATATCGTGTGGAAAGGGCGATAACAGGCACATTCTCCATATCTTCCAGTGTTCGCATGAACTGAATGATCTTGACCGCACTTATGCCTTCTACCTGCATATCGATTATGACAATATCCGGTATCGAAAGCTTCAGGAACTTGATAGCTTCCTTACCGTTTGAGGCTTCAAGCACACACAGCCCTTCCTGCTGGAGCTTCAGTTTGTAAACGCTCCTCGGTTTCTCCTGGCTGATTACAAGGAGCGCCACTCTATGGGTAGTTTTAACAGTTGAATTCAACGCCGAAATGAGAAATTTTTTTATGTCGGTCTGCATGTCCGGTGACATATTTAAAAACTTCACGCCGATACCAAAGCCAGGCTCTAAATGGCGCACGGCAGCTTTTATATCAGTATTTTTTCCGTCGATATCAAAGCGAAGGGTGAGCTGCTCATTTTCCTTAAAATACGTTTCCTGGGTATGAATATACATTCCATCAAGACTGACGTCAAAGGCGCATCCCTTTATAATGTCATTTATAATGACATCTTTACGGATAAGCGCCCTTTTCTTGATTCTGCCTTTCATAGAAAAATCTTAGCATTTCCTTTTAAATATTAGAAGAGTAAAGTTTCAAGTAGAAATTAATTATCTTTTCCCCTGAAAAAACTCAGCTTTAAAACAAGTATGCTTATCCTGTAAAAATCCCTCACAGGCCTGAAATGTGTTTTGTAATCATCATGATAAACGGCTGATACAGGAAGGCTGCATATCCTGAACCCCATCTTCCCTGCCTTTATCAGGATCTCTGTCTCTGTCTCAAAGCCTTCTGTCTCAAGTCTTACACTATTGAGCACCTCTCTTTTATAGAGGCGGAAGCCGGATTGAGTATCATCAATCCTGCAGCCTGCCGCCTTTGATATGCAGAAAATCCCTATACGGTTCGGTATGTATCTGTACATCGGTATCGGGGTTTTTTTCCAGAACCTTGTGCCTATAATTATATCACCCGGATTACTGTTTAGTTCAGACAGGAAATTCCCGATCTCTGCCGGGTCATGCTGGCCGTCTGCATCGAGTGTTATTACTGCATCAAACCCGTTCTGAAGCGCATATGAAAACCCGGTCCTCAAGGCCATCCCCTTGCCGAGGTTTCGGTTGTGTCTTATCACGAATGCGCCTGCTCCCTGCGCCAATGTATGTGTGGGGTCTTCCGAGCCATCGTCAACAACAATAATATTATCAATATATTTTTTAGCCCCGGTCACTACCTTTGAGATCATGCGGGCCTCATTAAATGCCGGAATAAGACAGCAGACCTTATTTCTCATACAACCTCAACAATGACGGTATAAGGCATAATGACAGAATAACACAGAATGCAGTCCCCATCACTGCAACCTGCCCCATTGTGGCAAGCCCCCTGTAAGATGAAAAACCTATTGAGCCGAACCCTGCAATTGTGGTCAGCCCGGCGACCAGAACAGCCTTCCCTGTCTGAAGGAAAGTGGCGCCGATGTCCCTGTCCGAAAGATAGCGGTGCAGAAGGTGTACGGTGTAGTCGGTCCCTATCCCGATCAGCATCACAAATACGACCGCGTTCATGAAATTAAGGCTTATTCCTGAAAGACCCATGATTCCGAGGACCCATATTATGCTGATAAATACGGGTATCTGGCAGAGAAAGACATAAAAAAAGTTTTTAAAATCGATATAGAGGATGATATTAACAAGAATGAGCCCGATTATGCTGATGAGGATGGCATCCTTCCTCAGGATATCAAGGAGTTCCTGTTTTATAAAGGAAGGTCCGGTATATTTCAGGCGATTCAGGGAATTCAAAGAGGCATTTTCTTTCAGATTGCCTGTCACTATTATCCTCCATCCGTTGTCCTCTTTTATCAAAAGCCTGTTGACAGCCTCCTGAACAGGCCCGAGGTCTTTAAGCGTCAGCGGCTCCCTGTTTTCGAGCATCTCTTTCAAGATGTGAGAGAAATGCTCGAAGGCTGACGGATTGAACCCGGCATCCAGGGCTTTTTTGTTAAAGTCCTTCAGGATCCTTCGGGAGTCCAAAGAGGCCAGCATCCTGAGATTTTTCTCCTGTCTTTCGGTCGGTGGAAGAATGTCACCTGCTGTTGATATGTTATCTAATTCACCTGAAACAGACTCTTTTATCTCAAGACTCCTGGCCAGCGCCGATTCAGAAGAGTCTGCACTATCAGTTATAAAGACGCCGTAGTCTTTTATATAAACCTCCTTGAGTTCTTCGAGGGCCTTTCTCGCGCGATTATTGTCTGTGCCGAGTTTTGTTATATCTCCTGTGACGTGAATAGCGGGGATAAAAAATGCAAACAGAAGAGTTAAAACAGCCGTCAGGAAAATAATCACAGATGGTTTTGCATATGCGAACATCGAAATTTCCCGTAACATTTTTATCCCGATAAACTTCCCTGAGGATGGTTTAATCACGAGCGAAACCAGCCCGAAGAGGAATGCCCAGCATATGAGCATGCCTGTGCCTGTAAGTAGTCCGAGTTCCCCTACCCCCCTGAATGATGAAAATATCATGGGGAAAAAGGTCAGGGCCGTTGTCACTACCCCTGTTGTTATTCCCCTGTAGACTCCTGATATGCTTTTATCCATGCATTCGGTCTGGTCTGTAAAGTTTTCCGAATTTATAAGATGTCGAACATACAGAACGATGCCGAGGTCTATCCCCAGGCCAACAATAAGACCGGCAAATGCGCCTGTGACCTCAGAGAGCGAGCCTGTAAAGATCAGTATTATCCCCATTGTAGCGATTATCGAGAATATAACAGGCAGCATGACGTATAGCAGGCCTCTTAATGATCTGAAGAAGATAAGGAATATCAGCACGACGCTTATAAAAGACATGAGGACATTGTTAACGATTTCTTTCTTCATTGCAGATGCCTCATGGAGGGTGATGGCGTGGCTTCCCGTTACTTCAGCCCTGAGCCTGTCGCTCCTGTATTTCCGGAGTATGTTTTCTATATTATTGATGAACTTTCCGGAAAACGTAATATCTCGCGGGGAACCTTTAGGCGTGAGTATCATTATGATCTTTTTCCTGTCAGGTGATAAAAAATAACCTGTTCCAAGGTCAAAGGATACGTCAGAGAGCTTCATGTGTGAAGAGAAGATAGCCGAAAAGTTCAGGGGATCTATCCGTGCAAGGATTTCCGGACTTCCCGGCAGGGCGAGTCTCTGTTTTGTCCTGTTTAACTCCCTCGACATGCCTTCAGGGGAAAGCCTGTCGAAAAAGTCCTGCATCTCCTTTTCTGAAAGAAGAAGGGGCGCCTTTTTTGAATAGACATCTTTCAGGAAAGCCTTTGCCTCATCTGAGATCTTCCATTGAACATTGTTTACAAGCCCTGATGCGGATATCTCACTGCCGATTTTATCGATGACCGTAATATGGTCCATAATATGGTCAGAAGAATATATGATGTAGGCCTTTTCGATCCCTCCGAAGTTTTCCATTATGCTGAAATAGAGGGAGGTCTTTTCAGCATGGAGCGGTATAAGACGGGTTATGTCAGTGTCAAACTTTGTCCTTAAGATGATCATTATCGAGGCAAGAATGATGAATGCAGATAAGGCTATAGTCAGGAGGGGATGTCTTTTTGTAAAGGTCCTTATGCGCGGAAGCTTATTCTGCATTAAAGTGAAGTATTATCTCCCCTTCTGCAATTGTTCCGGCTGCAACAGACGCCTTGCAGCTGAAGATATAAAGGCTGCCGATATTCCTTTCAAGTATGCTCTCGACATCGAGTATATCACCTGCATTCGCTGTTCCACTGAACGTTAAGTTATTTATTGCGGCAAATACAGAGCCTCCCTTTTTTCCGCTTGCTATGCCGGAAATTTGGGCCATCGCCTCGATTATATATACGTCCGGCATTTTACCGTCAGGAAGCACGATCCTGTCGTTGACGGTTATCTGTTTTGTTCCCTTTGCGTGTCTGCCTTCCTCGATAATCTCTGCTGTGTCGATCATTATAAAAGGATACCTGTGAGGAAGATGCTCAAAGGGTTTCATGGTCTGTTATTTTTTGTTCCTGAGAATATAATCAGTAAGGGCGTTTACAGATGCGAATGCCTCCTTGCCGACGTCTTCATCAGGAATCCTTATGCCGTAAGTCTTTTCAAGTCCCACAACCAGTTCAAGGGCATCGATTGAGTCAAGACCGAGGCCGCTTCCAAAAAGGGGGGCAGCCGGGTCTATGTCCCCGGGCAGGACATCCTCAAGTTTCAGGTTCTTTACAATGAGCGCCTTCAGTTCTTCAACCAGGTTTTCTTTTTCCACTATGTAAGCCCTCCGTCTACGGATATATATTCTCCCGTAATATAACCTGCCTCCTCAGAGGCAAGGAACGAGACAGCATTGGATACTTCCTCAGGCGTCCCAAACCTGCCGACAGGGATCATCGAGAGAAATTCACCCCTGACCTTTTCATCCATATAACCGGTGAGTTCCGTTTCTATCACGCCGGGAGAAACAGCATTGACTGTTATGCCGAACCGTGCAACCTCCCTTGCAAGCGATCTGGTGAAACTCAGGACGCCTCCCTTCGATGCTGAATAGTTTGTCTGTCCCGCCCTGCCAAGCAGTGCACTCGGTGAAATGATATTGATGATCCTTCCCCACCGGTTCCCTATCATCGGCCTTAGAACGGCCTTTGAACAGTAATAAACTCCATTAAGGTTTACATCCATGACCCTGTGCCAGTTGATATCAGGCATAAGCATTAGCAGCCCGTCCCTGATTATCCCTGCATTATTGACAAGGATATCGAGCCTTCCGGTCTTGTTTACAACACTTTCGATCACGGCATTCACCTGATTCCGGTCAGAGACGTCTGCCTTTATTACATCCGCAATGTTATCGATGCTGTTCAGTTCGGTCATGGCGGATTCGGCTGCCTTTTCATCAGAGGAGAAGACCATGAATACCTTTATTCCCTTTTTTATGAACGAACGGGATATTGCCTTACCTATGCCTTTAGTACCGCCTGTGACTATTGCTACGCACCCTGACAATCCAGCACCTCTTCAGCCCTCAGGGATTCAGCATCCCTTTCGATCCATCTGACCAGTTTCGACAGCACGTCAGACGGACCGACCTCGACAAATCTGTTTATTCCCGTGCTCGCAAAGCACTTTATCGTATCCCTCCACATGATCTTTTTTGAAAGCTGAATGCAAAGAACTTCCGAAATGCCTTTTTGATCGAGAATAGTATTGTCAAGATGGCTTATAACAGGGATTGACGGTTTTTTTATCTCTATCTGGTTTATAAACGGTCTCAGAATTCCCTCGATTCCGTCCATCATCGGGCTGTGGAGGGGATAGGGTATCGGAAGCTCTTTTACAGACAAAGCGCCTTTCTGCAGGGCCCTCTCGCAGGCATCCTTTACCCCGGATGCGCTGCCTGAAATGACGATCTGGGATGCAGAGTTTATATTCGAAAAAAATACTCCGGCTGTATCACTGCAGAGGCTTTTCATCTCTTCTGTTTTCAGCCCGGTAATCGATGCCATCATGCCTGATCTGTTTTCCATTATGCTGTCGATGGCTTCCTGGACTTTTATTATTATCCTTATGCAATCATCGAGTGCAATGGAGCCTGCTGCATATAATGCAGAATAGAAACCAAGGCTGTGTCCTGCAAGGCCGTAGAAATCCATCTGATTGTTCAGAAGATGCCAGTAGCAAACGCTCGTGCCGAATACGGAAAGCTGGGCAATAAGAGGTTCTCTCAGTTTTTCCTCCGGGCCTTCAATCGTGATCCTGAAAATGTCCTTTCCGCTGATCCCGTCGATCCGGCCAAAAACATATTTTGTCAGCTCGTATCCTCTTATACATTCGAGCATTCCCGGATATTCCGAGCCCTGTCCCGGGAAGATACCTGCAGTCTTCATCAAACGCCTCCGGTTATTTTCGATAGCGTAATATTATGCCATTAACAGGTATGAATATCCAAGCAGGGATTTGAAAAAAGGGTGATCAGAGTGCGAACTTTACCTGAAAGATCTCTATGCAATAAAATCTTAGGGACTTTGGAATCGCGTCGTTATGCTTAATTTGTACAACAAGTGGTCAAAATATGTATATACTATGCGCAGTAAAACGGTCAGGATAATTTCCGTTAGACGTTCACGGAGAAAGGAGGAAAAACTGTATGGCAAAGCTAAAGCTGGCTAAAAGCGCTCAGGAATTTGACAAAAGATTCGAGGCAGGAGAAGACATCCACGACCTTATAGATATGTCAAAGGCAAAGGTTGTCCGTCACGGGAAAAAGGTGCGCCTGACGCTGGATGTCGCAGAGTCTCTGGTAACTGAGATAGATGAAATCCGTCAGCAGATAGGTGTTGACAGGGGTGCCTTGATAAAGGTCTGGCTGCACGAGCGCGTAAAACAGGAAAAGGCTGAAAAAAAATCAGCATAAACCAGTTGCCGCGCTTGCAGACTTTTGAGCTTTTGACTTTTGCACTTTTGTCCTTTTGAACTGTTGCGCTATCCCGGCTATCGGAATATAGAGATGTAAACTTTTTCTGCCTTCCTGTCTCTTTTTTTCTTTGTTTCCTTCTTTTTGAACAAGTCAACTATTGAAAGACGCATAAATAATGTCCTATTTAAGGCGTAAAGGAAGGGGACTATGATTGACGAAAGCGCGAAGAAGATTTTGACTGCGTTGAACACGTCTGCTTCCCTTTCTTGCATTATCGGCCAACTCTACCAAATTGTCCGGCGTGAAGTTAGCCAACGGCTTTTGTTTAAGCCAACCCCAAAGGTATTCTGTGGGATTAAGTTCTGGAGCATAAGGTGGAAAGAACCGTACGTGAAGATATGGCGTCCTGCCAATAAACTCATGAACTTTATTAGCTCTATGCGGCAAGAAGCGATCCCATACGATAAGGGCAGGGGCTTTGAGTTGCCGGTTCAACTGGTTAAGAAATGTCCGAACATGAGAGGCATTGAAGTTATTATCCGCAAGAAGCCTGAAATAAAGCCTTACATGTTTTCTCTCCGGAGAGACACACAAAGCTGCTATTGCCGAAACTTTTTTGTGAGAGCGAGTTCGTTGAAACAAGACGGGTGTTTTGCCACGCAGCGCCCATGTCCTACGAACGACAGGAGCCATAAGCAAGCCGCTTTCGTCTATGAAGACAATAAAGGCTTTAAGCCGCGCTGCTTTTTTTTAATGCGAGGCCATTCCTCTTTTATCCAGCGTCTGATCTCTTTCTCATCACGCTCTTTGGCTATACGCTGGGGTTTTTGCGGTGTCCAACCAAGCGAGTGCAGGAGTTTGCTTACATGGTGTGCATGATAACGAACGCCGAAAAGCTTTTCAATGAGTCTGGCGACCCGCGGGCATGTCCAAAGGTCGGTGTTGAATCCTGCAAACATAGCGCCCTTAAACAGCGCCTTTTCGAGTTTCTTCTTATTTCTTACGTCAAGTTTCGATGGACGGCCAGAGGGCGGGTTAGCTTCTATGCCTTTTTGACCATCTTTTTTGTAGGCGGCATTCCATCGCCTTACACTGCGACGGTCAACTCCAACTATTTGGGCAACTTCAACTGGCTGGTATCCCTCTTTCAGAAGGGAGATTGCCCGAAAGCGTCGTTTTTGCAATTCCTGTGGGTTTCCATGAGGTCTCATTTTTCACCTCCCACCCACAGTATAGGACATTAGTTATGCGTGAGTCAATAATTCATTCCCTGTCAGGATGTCCTTGCTAAGTGCATTTTTTCGGGTTGACAATTCAACCGACATTTAGTAATGCTTTAATTAAAGGTTAAACTAATTTTATAGTTAAACATAGTATGGAGGTTTTTATGCCGATGGCAAAGGTCCTTGCGAAGGGGCAGATTGTAATACCTAAAGAAATAAGAGAGAAGGCAAATATCCACACAGGTGATAAGGTTGACGTGCAAATGACGCCGGAGGGCATTGTGGTTGTACCTATCAGGAAAACCTATACTGATAAAGTCAGAGGGATAGCCAAGGGCAAACTTTCAATGAAGGAACTGGAAGATCTCTATGCAAAAAAATCTTAGGGACTTCGACGGCAGCAGCCCTGTCTTTATCGAGTTGATAATTCATCAATGCTTCTGCGGCAACCTTTAATTTTCCGCTTGACTTTTATTATACACTATTATACACTTTGTATAACTATGAAGACACAACTAAGTCAAAGACAAGCAGATGCACTTCGTTATGTCCGAAATCAGCTTATGCATAAAGGCAAAACCCCATCTGTACGTGAACTGATGGCAGAGCTTGGATATAAGTCCCCCAGATCGGCTTCTTTAATTATTGCGGAATTAATCCAGAAAGGTATTTTAAGAAAACGTCCGGATGGGGATTTGCAGTTAATCAAAGATGTTGAATCTGATTCGGTTCATGCCCGCACAGTCGATATTCCTTTAGTCGGGATGGCAACCTGTGGCGTGCCTATCTTAGCCCAGGAAAATATTGAAGGGTATATCCCTGTGTCTGTTTCTCTTGCAAAACCTGGATTTAAATACTTTCTGCTCAGAGCTAAAGGGGATTCCATGAACAAAGCCGGAATCAATGATGGAGATTTAATACTTGTCCGCCAGCAGTCAGCAGCAAAGAATGGCGATATAGTTGTAGCTCTGATTGATAATGAAGCGACTGTGAAAGAATTTCAGCATAATAAGAATTGCGTTGTTTTAATGCCGAAGTCGAGCAATAAAAATCATAAGCCGATTATCCTGACTGAAAATTTTCAGGTTCAAGGAGTGGCTGTAACAACAATTCCGAAGATGGAGGTTTAAATATGGCTAAGAATGCACCGTATGGAGACAATCACAGGCATGGAGCAGTAAAAGACCGCACACAGGTATACAATCCCCACAATCAGCGCTGGACAAAAATAGACACTGATACTAAACTGTTTATTGATCAGAAGGCGGATAAAGAGCCGTTTAAAGGGGTCAGGAAGGAAAAATAGCTCATATGCAATTATTGCTGAAAAACTAACTGCAAATGGATTTAGTGAGCTATGAAACTCGTTGGATATAGGCTGAAATATGGCTAAAAAAAAGAAGTCATTGGAAGCAGAATTAAAAGCTGGTTATTTACTTGATTTTATCAGTGGTGAACCGGTCAAGGCCACACCCGAGGAGGTCGAGGCTGTCCAGGTGCTTTCACAACGCCTGGTTGAAGATTATGGTTATCCGAAGTCGCATATCCAGACGCGTCCTCAGTACCGGGTCAAGAAGCGTCCGTCGGATGTAGAAAAATCCTACCCTGTCGATATAGCAGTCTTCTATTCGGCGAAAAAAACAGATAGTGATCTGTTTATGGTAGCCGAGTGCAAGAAAAGGTACTGTAAGGACGGTGAAGAACAGCTCAAACTTTACATGGATATGTCCGCAGCCGAAGTCGGCGTCTGGTTCAACGGTGATGAGCATAAGTATTTACGAAAAATCCATCAGAAGGACGGATCGCGCACATATACACCTCTTCCCAACATTCCCCGTCATGGTCAGCGCATTGAGGACATCGGCCTCTATACCCGCAAAGACCTGAAAAAACCATCAAACCTTAAGGCGGTGTTCCGTGATTTGCGCAATCACCTTGCCGGCATGACGACGGGTATCACCCGTGACGAAGCGTTGGCACAGGAAATAATCAACATCCTGTTCTGCAAGATTCTCGACGAGCAGGAGACCGACCAGGATAAAACCGTGACATTTCGGGCAGGCGTCGGAGAGAAACCCGAAACAGTGCGCGAACGCATTCTTGAGCTTTTTGAGCGCGTAAAGACGGCAACGTATGAAGATGTCTTTGACAAGAATGACACGATCAGTCTTGATGTCGATAGTCTTTGCTATGTTGTCGGAGAACTTCAGAACTACTGCGTTATGGATGCCGACCGCGATGCCATTGGGGACGCATTCGAAGTGTTCATCGGCCCTGCCCTCCGCGGGTCAGAGGGTCAGTTCTTCACGCCGCGTAATGTTGTCAAGATGATGGTCGAGATCCTTGATCCCAAGCCCGGCGAAAAGATTATTGATCCGGCCTGTGGTTCAGGCGGTTTTCTCATCGGCGCGCTGGAGTACGTGTGGAAGCAACTTAGAAGTCAAACCAAGCGCAAGGGCTGGACGGAGAAACAGCTTTTTAAACGTGAGGTCGAGGTTGCGACTGATTGTTTTCGCGGCATCGATAAAGACGCGTTCCTTGCCAAGGTCTGCAAGGCATACATGGCGCTTGTGGGCGATGGACGCGGCGGCGTGTTCTGCGCGAATTCTCTGAGCAGGCCGGAAGAGTGGCCACACGGACTGAGGGAGAAAGCAAGGCACGGTGTATTCGATATCGTGATGACCAATCCACCTTTCGGTAACAAGATTGTTGTGAAGGGAGATGCCATCTTGTCCCAGTATGATCTCGGCTATAAGTGGAATCGGGATAAGTCAACCGGCCGGTTTGAAAAAACGTCTATTATTCATGAAGACCAGCCGCCACAGCTATTATTTCTCGAACGCTGCCTTCAGCTGTTGAAACCGGGTGGTCGTATGGGAATCGTTCTGCCCGAAAGCATCCTCGGCAATCCGTCTTATGAACACGTTATATCGTATATTCTCGAAAATACACGGTTGATCGCTGTCATTACGATGCCCGAATCATTGTTCAAGACAAGTGGCAAGGGAGGCACACACACAAAGGTTTGTACCTTGCTTTTGGCCAAAGAGAAAACAACAGAGCCATACGATATCTTCATGGCCGAGGCAAAGTGGTGCGGCCATGATTCGCGCGGCAATCCGACCTTGAGGAAAAATGCACAAGGAGAAATGGAGTTGCTTGACGATGTGCCGGTGATCACGGAGCGGTATAGGCAGATTATGCAGGAAGGCCGCAAGGTCATCGATCATCTGGGGTTTGTCTTGCGTTCCGATAAGATTCAGAACCGCATATTAGTCCCGAAATATTATAACCCTGAGATTACACGCGATTTACAGCGACTTAAGAAGACTCATGCGTTGGTGACGGTGGGTGATCTTGTCAAGGAGAAGAAAGTATCCGTAGATACCGGCATTGAGATCGGGAAGATGGCCTACGGAACGGGGACCATTCCGTTCATCAGGACATCAGATTTTTCTAATTGGGAAATCAAGGCTGATTTTAAGCATGGCGTCAGCCAGGATGTTTATGATGAGTATCAAGGGAAGATAGATGTCGAGCCCGGCGATGTTTTGATGGTGCGCGACGGCACGTATTTGATCGGTACGACAGCCATAGTTACGAAAAGCGATGTTCCGATGCTGTTCCAGAGTCATATCTATCGGGTCAGAGTATTGGATAAGAAGGCTATTGATCCCTGGCTTCTCTTTGCATGTTTGAACGCCCTCATCGTGAAGCGCCAGATCAGGGCCAAGCAGTTCACCCAGGACATCATCGATACTTTGGGCAAACGGTTGTTCGAAGTCGTCCTGCCGATACCGAAGGATGCAAAGATTAGGGAAAAAATCGCCGAAGAGACTCGCCGTGTTATTGAGACGCGTGTTCAGCTTCGTAACCGCGCCAAAGAAATCGCATTCGAAGTAGAAGGAATCGCATTTGATAAGAAGGACGCTGTGGAAGCTATAGAAGAGATTTAGGTATGAATACGATGATCAGGAAACTTATAGGGGTGAGGAAGGAAAAGTAGTGAGCCATTAAAACATTGCAGAAGACATATTTAGGTTGTTGGAAAAGGAATCAAAAATGAGAGCAAGATACGGGGCTGAGTTCCATGCATTTTCAGAGTACGATGGTTTTTCATTGATAGAGAATCAAAAAGCGCAAGTCGTTTCTGATATAAACTCCCAACCAGACAATTACATCCTAAATGTTAATAAGACAGAATTTATTGAACATCTTGTTTCAGAATACACAATGCAGCCTATTGAATTGCAGAGAGAGCAGCTTAGTGTGTCTACCTATGAGGCTCAAATACCTGCGGAAAGACATCCAAATACATATTGGGTGGATTCTGGAAAATCATATGCACGAGACATAATAAAATTTCATCTACCGTTCACTGGTGATCCGCAACTTTTAAAAGTGAGAGCAAGTACATTTTCATCATACGCCCCAAGGATAACAGTAGAAGATAACTGCATTTGCTTTGAGATTATAAATTTTAATTTAGAGCCTGAACACATCAAACAAGAGTCTGAACAAACTATCAATAGCTTGATAAGTCAAAATCAATATCTGACTAACGATCTTAATAGCTTTAACAGATCAATTGAGTCCATTGCATCGCAAGCGTTCGACGCAAGAAAACAACAACTTTTAAAGAAAAACGACTTAATGGCGACTTTAGGCGTACCTAT
Source organism: Nitrospirota bacterium (assembly GCA_021813425.1). Taxonomy (GTDB): domain Bacteria; phylum Nitrospirota; class Thermodesulfovibrionia; order Thermodesulfovibrionales; family UBA6898; genus JAKAKQ01. The sequence goes on along the minus strand of JAKAKQ010000363.1, from coordinate 17,209 downwards.
TCGGAAGTCCACCAATACTTCAGAAACGTTTTCTATCCCTGCCAAGAGAACCAAAGTCATTCCGACAAAAACAAAACCACAAGTGGCAGAGAAGGGGTATATACCTGAACCTACACTGGATGACTCAATTTATCAACAAATATTGAAAATAATTCACGATGTTGGCAGACAATTTGAAAGATTACCCAGTACGTATGCAGGAAAAGAGGAAGAACATCTTCGGGATCATATGCTACTAATCCTTGAGCCCAACTTTGAAGGATCTGCAACAGGAGAAACTTTTAACAAAGCAGGCAAAACTGACATTTTACTCCGACACGAAGGGAAGAATGTGTTTATTGCCGAGCTGAAGTTTTGGCATGGCAAGAAAGCGTATTTTGATACTATAAGTCAGCTTCTTAGTTATTTAACATGGAGAGATTCGAAGGCAGCGGTTGTTGTGTTCGTAAAAAACAAAGAATTTTCATCTGTGCTGGAAACAGTAAAAAAGACAACTCTTGAACATGATAATTGTTTGGGCTTTGTCTCTGAACAGGAAGAAGGATGGTTTCACTACAGGTTTCATATCAACGAAGACAGAAACAGAGAGGTGAAGCTGTCTGTGATGTTGTTTCATTTACCAGAATGAAATTTGTTAGAAAAAGAAAACGATTCTAAATAAATGAATATTGAAAAGCCTAAAGACCACTATAATCATCGTGGCGCTGAAATGAAGATTGGAGATTAATCATGAGCAATAAGGTAATTGATAGGAAAGCAAGTTGGATAATGTATAAGCCTTGCGATGCGAAGTTTTTGATAGTGGCGGCGGAGGGTGGCAGGGTAGTTGAGATCAATGATTTTGGTTCTTTCAAAGATGCCAAGCAAGTCTTTGATGAGATTGCAAGTGATCATGGGTTAGAGCCTGAGACTGTAAATAAGTCAGGCTACTATGATGTTTCTATATGGCGATGGACTGAAAACAGATATGTGAGATTGAAATATACCGACAAACCGGGTTGATTTATAAGATGGAATCTTATTGATACCTTTTCGGGAAATCATGATTCTCTTTTATTATTTACCCTTTGCCCATCCGCCGCACCCGGAGCGGCTGGCAAGCCGCGATCCGGTGGAGCGCTTCGTTAGACTGGTTGATTGCCTTGCTATTTTCATTAAATTACGCAGGGCTTCATTGACCGACGCATCATCCGGGAATGCGGCAGCTACATCTGGACTGAGGAGAACAAGATTGGTCCCTTTTTTGTAATCCTCATAATATTTTCCTCTTATTCCTTTGCCTAAAACCTCCCTCTTGTACTCTTTGCGCATTTCTTCTTTTTTAGCCGTCTTCATATATTTTCCTTTCTTGTTTTGTTGCGCGCCTTGCGCTTATTATTCTATTATTATTTTGTAGTCTAACGATTGCTGTACTCCAAGGGCATTCTCTGGTCCCTTGAGCAAAATAATAGCATATAAGCCCGAACGTGTGAATACAGAAATGGATTAAATCAGGGGGCCTTCGATTCTTAGGTCTGATATAATATAAGCAATTGAAGCAGGTAACATGAATCCCGGCGATCCATATGATCTGAAGCGGTTTCTGAGTGCTCAGGAAGGCGTATATGAAAGAGCGCTCACAGAGCTTAAGTGCGGTCAGAAGCGAACTCACTGGATGTGGTTTATATTTCCGCAAATCGATGGACTGGGGTACAGTCCAACTGCGAAACGTTACTCCATCAAGAGCATTGAAGAAGCCCGGCAGTATCTGAACCATCCTGTTCTTGGAAAAAGGCTGTTGGAATGCACGGAAGCCGTAGTCGCACTCAGGGGCGGATCGGTTTCAGAAATCTTTGGCTATCCTGACGATTTGAAGTTTAAGTCATCGATGACGCTGTTTGAGAAAATAGCAGGATCGGGCTCGGTGTTTTCGTTCGCACTTGATAGGTACTGCCATGGGGAGCGAGATGCCGCGACGCTCAGACTGTTAGAGAAGCCCATTTACCCTAAATGATAAAATCAAATTTGCCCTAAAAATGACATGAGATATTTTTCCTGTAATGATATAACAAGCTTTCTATTTTAAGGTCATTTAAATTGTAAAGTATCTGTAAATAAGATTATACTATTTAAAAAAGCATATAAAAGGAGTCAGGGAAATGGCTATTGTTAAGGAAGGGGATACTATAAGGGTCCATTATACAGGGAAGTTCGAAGACGGGACGGTATTTGATTCCTCGGAAGGCGGCGCGTCTCTTGAGGTCAGGCTCGGTGGGGGTAGTTTCATCCCGGGGTTTGAAGAAGGCGTGATCGGGATGAGTACCGGTGAAACAAAGACAATCTTTATCCCGATGGAAAAGGGATATGGTCTGCGCAATAAGGATATGGTCTTTGAGTTTGACAGGAGCAAGGCGCCTGAGAACTTTAATCCTCAGGTAGGACAGCAGTTGCAGATGTACAGGGCTGACGGGGTGCCTGTTATGGTTACAGTGGTCGCCTTATCCGAAAAATCAGTTACTATGGACTGCAACCATCCGCTTGCAGGCAAGAATCTTATATTCGATATTACCCTGGAAGAAATATTGTAGATAGAATTTACCCCGTTAGAAGGTCGAAGGTTTTCTAACGGGGTTTACATCCCTTTAAATTTTTTGTATTGATATAAATCAGGAGGGGTTATGAAAAGCAATTTTCCCGGGACAAAGGTCTTTTTCTTTTCTTTCTTTATGTCATTTATTGTCATAGTATCGGCACAATCAATAGCTTATGGATTCAGACTGGAGACCGGCACTCCGGATGATTATGCCGGTATTGCCTCAGCGCCAATTCCATCTGACGGTTCATGCTCGACATTTGATCCTGCGTCCAATACAGTCCATATGCCGTGCATCGATTATCTTGGAGAAAATCTCTGGGTTAATTTAGGTGTTACTGCATGGGATCCGGTAATACGGTTGAACGTCCCGGGATATGGAGGAGAAAATTTACCGGGTAGTTCAAGATGTGCGACATTCGATTCTTTCAGTAGTACAGTCCACATACCGTGTATCGATTACTTCGGAGACAATCTTTGGGTATATCTCGGCGTCAACTCATGGGATCCGATAACGCTGGATGTGAAGGGATATGGAACGAATGATGATAATAATACCTATAACATCGGGAATCCGATCCTTACTGATATATGGGTCGACCCGCTGAACGGGAATGACAGCAATACCGGCTCTTCACGTTCAAATGCGCTTCGCACAATCACCGCAGCATGGGGCAGGATCCCTTCCGGGACTGTTTTAAACGGAACAGGATACCGCATACAGCTGGTACGCGGTGAATACCCCGAGTCTGGCATCCCGAACTGGATGGAGGCCCGTTACGGCACATTCGCTTATCCCGTAATTATCCAGGCTGCAGATGGTTCCCACACTGTTAAGCTACATGGTTATTTAAACATCAATGACGTTCGGTATCTTTACCTTATTGACCTGGATTTTGTAACTGATCCGGGTTACGGTGGCGGCGGCAATGTGGTGCATATCGCAAACGGGAATCATATTCTGATCAGGCACTGTACTCTCAGTGGTTATGACGGCAGCGTGCGTCAGCCACAGGAGACTTTAAAGGTTAATCAGACTCAGTATATGTATATCGAGGAAAGTGAATTTTCAGGGGCGTCCTGGTTTTCCCTGGATTTTGTCGCAGTTGATTACGGGCATATTCGCGAAAGCAGCATCCATGATGCCTCAGAAGATTGCGTCGTGATTAAAGGAGGGAGCTCCAATCTCAGGGTCGAAGGCAATAAGATTTATAACTGCAACGCCATCGGTTTTACAGCAGGGCAGGGGACAGGGTTTGAATATATGATGTCGCCGTGGTTGCATTATGAGGCATATGATATTAAATTCGTAAACAATATTGTATACAATATCCAGAATGCAGGCATTGCAGTAAGAGGCGGATACAATATACTGGCGGCCTACAATACCCTATACCGGGTCGGATATGATTCAAGGGGCGCCGGGCTTTTGCTTATCAGTCAAGGCTCAAGGTCATGCGATGGTGATGCGCCTGCATGTGCTGCCAGGCATTTGGCAGGAGGATGGGGGCCTGTCAGTATGGGGGATGGAGGTGAATGGATCCCCAACCGGAATGTTTATGTATATAACAACATTTTTTATAATCCTGCTCCCACGCAGACCATCTACAATCATTTTGTCATATTCGGTACTGCATATCCACCGTCTGGTACGAATATACCGAGTCCATCCTTATCTGACAATAATCTCCAGATAAAGGGCAATATAATATGGAACGGTCCTGTAACTCATCCGCTTGGAGCAGGTGGTGCAGGCGAGGGCTGTCTGACTGCAAATACCACATGTAATGCAACCCAGTTGCTTTCACAGAATTCCATTAATACTGTCAATCCTCAGCTTGTCAATCCGATGGCAGGTGATTTCCATCCTGTTTCAGGTGGCAATGTCTTTTCGGCAACAGCATACAGCCTGCCAAACTTCTCGGGAGGTGATCGTCCCCAGCCGCCGCTGGCGCCTGTTGGAGACCTGAATAACACAGTGACCCAGGACCTTGACGAGTGTCAGAGAAACAATCCCGCTCCTGCCGGGGCTTACAGAGGGAGTTCGTCCACCTGCCCTTAAGAATGAGATTGATTTAAACAGGTGTAAATACGCTCTGCTTGCTGGAATAGATGTTTAATATGCAGTATAATGCGTTTATGCTGAATATGCATCACGGGAATAAGCCGGCCCGGAGAAAAATTTTATCCGTTGTACCCGTTCTGGCCCTTCTGGTAACCATAATGTTGCCCGGTATGCCCGTGATCGGCCCGGTCTTCTCTGCCGATGAATCCGGATTTCTGCACTGCAGGGTCCCCGAGACCCCTGCTCCTCCGCAGAGGAAACAACCAGAGGTTGTTTTGTCCCAGGGGAAGTTTCTCGTTGCCAGCCGGAACATGCAGGACCCGAGATTTAAGGAAACCGTTATACTCCTTATAGATTATGGTATGCATGGAGCGGTCGGCTTGATAATAAACCGTCCGACTGAAGTGAAACTATCAACCTTATTCCCTGATATAGAGAGCCTGCAGCAGCGAAAGGATACAGTATATATCGGCGGTCCGGTGGAGTATAATAAAATGATGATGATCATAAAGTCCGGCGCAAATCCCGATCAATCGAAACATGTATTTGAAGATATATATGTCAGTTCGAGCAGGGCATTGCTCCGGCAGATGGTCGATGATGTTGATGAAAAAATGAGATTTCGCATGTATGCAGGTTATGCAGGGTGGGCCCCGCGCCAGCTTGACCAGGAAATCTTAAGAGGAGGCTGGCATGTACTGAAGGCAGATTCAAAGACCGTCTTCGATAAGGACTCTTCAGAGATATGGCCCAAGCTTATTCGAAAGGTCCCTGCAGAGTGGGTATGGTTTATGCCGGAGCGCAGAAGAAGAACTTCATAGCCTGAAGTTCTGTAATGGGATATGAAAGGCCGGTACTTAGATAAGCGATTTTCAGAGACGACGGGGAAACTCCATATCCCCTGTCCTTACCATGAAAGAACAGGCATTAATGTGCATGTTGTGATAAGGGGGGGGATCTGCTACCGTTCGGGGCAATGTATGATAGTGAATTGCAAATTCAACTTCATACAGTCAAACATCGAGCATCTGCTCTCGATAACGTGGTAAGCACAGGTATCGCCTTTACCTATCTTTTTGAAAGCTCTTCCCATAAAGAACCCTTGATCCCGCGTTCTCTCAATCTCTTCTGCAGCCTCGGGTATATGTTTATTTCATATCCAGGCATGACCCAGTTCCGTCTCTTTGAAACAAACTCTGCGATACCGTCGATCTTCTTCGAAACATTTTTTGACATATAAAAAACAGGCTTTAGCCCTATATCTGAAATGCCGAGGTCTTCCTTTGCAATTTCAGCAAGTCGCGTGCCGGGGAATATCCTTATCCCGGCCATAATTACAGCAGCATCCGGGTTTAATTCATCGAGTCTGTCAATATTTGTTTTTACTGTCTCCTCATTATCTCCCGGAGAGCCGGCAAATATAAAATGACAGAACTTTATGCCGTTTTTTCTGCAGATTCCGGATGCCTTTTTTACTTTCTCATAGTTGAAGTCCTTGCCCATTATTGACAGCCCCTCGTCTGTAAGGGAATCTGTCCCGAATTCTATGCCTGTGCATCCTGCCCTTGCCATTGCCCCGGCAAGTCTTTCTGTCATATGACGAGGGTTTGCATAGCACGACCATTTTATATCGAGGCGGCGTTTAATTATTTCGTCGCAGACAGCCATCGCATGGGATACAGGATAATTGAATGTGCTGTCAACAATGAAGAGGTGGCGGACCCCGGTCTTTTCAATAACATCTTCTATCTCATCGGCAACGGATAAGGGACTCCTTATCCTCACGGTCCTGCCCTCGATCATAGGATATGTACAATAAATGCATCTGAAGGGGCAGCCCCTTTTTGTCTGTATGTTCAGCATGCCCCCGAGCCTGTAATACGATTCACAGTCGAGGATTTCCCTGTCAGGCATAATGTCATCGATGTTCTTTATTTTTGTGCGGGAAGAGTGGATTCCCCTTACCGACTTTTGAAGATTTTCGATTAACTCGGGGAATGCCTTCTCTCCTTCGCCGGCTATCCCGTAGTCGGCATGCAGTTCTTTCATGAACTGTTCCGGCATTATTGTAAAGCCTGAGCCTCCAAGCACAACAGGGGCGCTGGTAAATTTCCTTATTATCTCTATCGCATCCCTGTATTCCTTCAGATAGGAATGTTTTTTGGGATATGCAACATCGTCGATGTTCCTGAGAGATACACCTACTATGTCAGGCAGGAAACCATTAACAGACTCTCTTATGTCCCTGTCAATATCATCTGAAAAGCAGAGGTCTGCCACTTTTACTTCGTGACCGGACCTCTTTACAGCAGCGGCTATATATGCAAGTCCGAGTGGGAAAACAGGATCGGGAAGATGCTCCCTGTTTGGAGAGACCAGAAGTACCTTCATCATATCCCCCTAAGTATCTTTATTATTGAACTCAGCTTTATGCCTTTACCCCTCAGCCCGCTTATAAGTCCGGCAACTACTTTTTTGGGGGAAAGGTAGAAAGACATATATGCCTTTTTAAGCATCGATTCGAGTTCATCGCTGCCTAAAAAATCCGTTTTTATTACAGAATGAAGGCAGTCATAGAGGTCCCAGTCGAAGGAGATTATCCTGGCTTTAACATTATCGAAAAGTCTTGTGCCCGGGTAGGGTGTAAGGATCGAATACTGTATTGCTTCAGGGTCTATCTTTTTGGAATATTTAATTGTGTCGAGTATCATGTCCCTTGTTTCGTCGATATTCCCGATAATGAAACTCCCGTGTATCGATATTTTATATTTCCTTAAAAGTTTGGTTACAGCCTTAGCCGTTGTCTCAGTCGTTTTTTTGTTATAGCTGTCGAGTGTCCCCTGATGACCGGACTCAAACCCGATAAAGATATATTTCGCACCGGCCTCTGACATCTTCCTTACCATCTCCTCGTTCCTGAGCAATGTATCCGCCCTCGAAAAGCACCACCAGTATATATCAATGCCCCTGCGCATTATTTCGTCGCATATACCGATAACCCTTATTGCGTCAAGGGTGAAATTGTCATCAAGGAAGGCGATGCCGTTAAAACCGTGATTCGTTACGATATCTTCAATCTCGTCAACAATTCTTGCAGGTGTCCTTGACCTCCATTTTCTTCCGCTGAATTCGGTAGAGCAGCAGAAAGAGCATCCGAAAGGACAGCCCCGGCTGGTTAAAACAGAGGTCATCTTGCGCTTACCCATTTCAAGGTGCCTGTAAGATTTCATGTCAAGTAGATCCCTCGCAGGCACAAGGTCATCTATATTCTGAATAAAACCTCTGTCCCCGGTCCTATGTATTTTCCCGTTTTTTAAAAAACTTATGCCCTTGACAGTTGAGATATCCCCACCGGGAAGAGAATTTGCAAGCTCGGTCATTGTCTCTTCGCCCTCCGACCTTACAATAAAATCGCACATGCCCGTATTCAGGGCTTCAGTGTCCATATAACTGACATGAGGGCCGCCCATGACAACAGTGCAGCCTGACTGTTTTGCCTCCCTGGCCAATCTGAGCGCGCTTTTATACCTGCTTGTGTCTGAGGATATCCCCACCAGGTCAAAATCAGAGAAAATCAACTTTTCATCTGTCACATTGAAATCGATTATCCTGACTGTATGGCCGTTGTTTCTCAGAACTCCTGCAATATAGGCAATGCCCATTGGCGGAAGAACGAATCCTACCTTTCTGTAAGCGTCTTGTTTAAATGGGTATGCCAGAAGTATTTTCACTGCCTGAATCTTTTCGCGAATTTCAGAGTAATGAAATATGATGGTATGCTGACTGAAAGGCCGAGCAAAATACTGCCGACGATGGTCGGCAGTATGTATTTTTTAATGATACCCAGATCCGAAGTGAATTTAAGGTCAAGGAGTGTGCCATGCATGACAAGACTGCCGATCTGTGCGCTTATAAAAACAATGAAAGGGAAAGAAAAAGGGTTCGATATCTGTGTGCCGAGAAAGACGACCAGTATATTCAGCCTCATGATATATGCGAGTCCTATTGCCATTACAGTATGAAAGCCCAGAAAAGGCAATATCCCGACAAAGTTGCCAAGGGCTACACCAAAGGCTATCTCTGCCGGAGACATGCCCTTATGCAGGAAATCCATTATCATACCCCTGTATTTCCGGAACATCAGTACCTGAACTCCTTCCAGGCCTTTTTAAACCCCCAGTTCATGGGACCGAATACCTGGAGGCTTCGCCTGAAGGCCGGCAGTCTTTTGAGCATTGACTGCCATGAATAAAACTGTCTGTTTGCCCATAAATAACCCTCCTGCAGTTCATCGGGCGTCATGTTTTTTGGTTTGTAGACTGCATGCGCCATGTCATACTTTGACCAGTCTGTTGTTATGATCCTGTTTTCTTCCATCATCCTTGAAAAGACCTTTGTGCCGGGGTAGGGTGTCAGAATTGTGAAAAGTACGCTGTCAAGCTTTGTCTTCTCCGCAAAGTCGACAACCGTCTCGAATGACGCCTTTGTGTCCCAGTCATAGCCGAATATGAAAGAGCCCTGAATGCCCATTCCATGGTCATGGATCTTTTTAATTAGCTCTGCATAATTTTCTGCGCGGTTGAATCTCTTATTGAGGGAATTAAGTCCTTCCTGTGTCAGGGTCTCGAAGCCTATAAACATGCCGTAGCATCCGCTTTCTTTTGCAAGTCTCAGAAGTTCGGGATTCTCTGCGAATGTTATCGATGTCTGGCTGAGCCATTTAAAAGGATATCTCTTGAGCATCTCGAAGAGTTTTTTTGCATGAGCCGGATTGCCGGTGACATTGTCGTCCACAATGAAAAGGAAGTTGGCGCCCCCTGATATGCCCTGCAGCTCTTTTTCTATTTCATCTACCGGCCTGTATCTGTATGTCCTGCCATAGAATGCAGTGACAGAGCAGAAGTCGCAGTCAAACGGACATCCCCTTGTTGTCTGCAATGTATTTATGAAAAAATAACCGTCTTTTTTCAATAGGTCTCTCCTCGCAGGAGGAATACCATTAAGTTCCGGCACTGAAGGCGCAGCATATCGCTTCTGAAGTCTGTTTGTCCTTATATCATTTATAATTCTGCTCCATATTCCCTCTGCCTCTCCTGTGACTACAGCATCTGCATGCAGTAAAGCCTCATCAGGCATCCATGTGGCATGGAAGCCTCCTATGATGACCTTTGTGCCTTTTGCCCTGAACCTGTCTGCAATCTCATATCCCCTGACCGCAAGCGGGGTCATGATGGAAATGGCAACGGCATCAATATCCATGTCAAAAAATATCTCCTGTGCATTCTCATCCTGTATTGTGACCTCGACGTCTGGCGGGGTGAGAGCTGCAAGGGTTGTTGAGCTCAGATAAGGGAACCTGAAGACAAAGTTTGACCAGATGCTGCCAGCAGGCCATTTAGGTATGATAATCGCCAGTTTCATGAAAATCTCCCCATACCCCTCTTTGCCAAAGAGGGGTTTTTACTGAATCCCCCTTTGAAAAAGGGGGAGAAAGGGGGATTTTTATAATTATCGTAGTCTTTTTTTTGCAAATGGTTCATTTTCCTTTCATCAGCACTGTCGATGCGGCGCTTCCTCCGCTCGAAAACGAATTTATCAATACAGAGTTGATATCGGCCTCCCTTGGCCCGTCTAAAACATAATCGAGGTCGCATTCAGGAAAAGCGCTTCTCAGTCCGAGGGTTACGGGTATCATTCCATATTTTATACATAGGGCGGCAGCAGCAATCCTTAACATGCCGTCACCGGGAAAGAAACCATAAAATGACCTTATAGCAGATACCGGTATGGATGTTGCCCTGCTGCCGAAAATATCTTTGATAGCTTCTGTCTCAAGTCTGTCGAGGTCTCTTGTAGAATTTGCCGTGGCAGATATGAAGTCAGGGTGATCGATGCCGGCATTCGACAGGGCGGTCTTCATGGAATGTCTCATCGATGCCCGGCTGATGTCGTACTGGACAGTCGGCGTCGGAAATGATGAAAAGGCAGATGCTGCAACTTTGCAGTAGACATTTGCGTTTCTTCTGATCGCATCTTCGGACCTTTCCAGCACAATTGCGGCACCGCCTTCGGCAAGCACAAAACCTTTTCTGTCCATATCAAAAGGCATCATATTATCAGATAATAAGCCGAGGGAGGAATATCCGATCACGGATGCAATGCTCAGTTCATCAGCGCCTGCTGCGATCACAAAATCCACCTGCCTGTCTCTCAGCAGTTCACACCCGTAGAAAAGTGCGAGTTCGGATGAGATATCAGAGTGGCTGAAGGTTATATTCGGCCCCCTTATCCCGAAATGTATTGATATATGACTTGCTGCTATGTTCTGCACGGTTTCAGGGAATATCATCGGGTTAGTCCCTTCAGGCCCTTCTCTGAGGAGTCCCTCGTAGAATCTGTCGGTGCTGTCAGTGCTTGCCAGTCCTGTGCCGACAGCGATCCCTCCTGTAAAGAGGTTATCTTCATTCAGTTGAAGTCCGGAATCGGTCAATGCCTCTATGGCAGAGGCAAGTCCGAACTGTGAAAACCTTGACATGCGTCTTGCTTTGATAGGTGGTATATATCTTTTTGGAAAAAAGTCTTTTACCTCACCGAGCCTGGTTATGCCTGATCCGGACAGTCCAGAAATTTCAGAGACAGACACACCTGAAACAGACAGGGAAAGGGACTTGAGTACCTCTGTCTTCCCGATCCCTACCGGTGATATAATGCCGATCCCTGTTATGGCTATCAATCTGCCCTCCTTAGTATCAGCGCTGTGTTGTTCCCGCCGAACGCAACCGATGTTGAGATCACTGCATAAATCCCTTCTGCCTGCCGGGGTTCCGGAACATAGTCAAGGTCGCATTCAGGATCAGGGTTCTTATAATTTATTGTGGGAGGGATAATACCCCTGACAAAGGGCAGTATGGCTGCTGCAGCCTCGGATGCCCCGGCTGCGCCGAGGCAGTGTCCTATCATGGACTTGGTCGAGCTTATCGGAATATTATAGGCTGATTGTCCGAAGGCGAGTTTGAATGCATTTGTCTCAGCAACATCATTTGCAGGAGTCCCTGTGCCGTGCGCATTAATATATCCAATACATGCCATATCAATGCCCGAATTCTTTACCGCAAGGTTAATTGCATGGGCTATTCCTTTGCCGTCAGACGATGGGGCTGTAACATGATAAGCATCGCATGAAAGGCCATAACCCGCAATCTCGGCATACAGCCTCCTTCCCCTCTGTTTTGCGCGATCGTATCTCTCAACCACAAAGATTGCAGCGCCTTCACCAAGTGATATGCCTTTCCTGTCCCAGTCAAAAGGTCTGCACGGCACTTCATCTACAGCCCTCAGAGAATTGAAACCGCTGAATGTAGTCTCTGCAAGCGATTCACTGCCTCCAGTAATCACGAAATCTGCAATGCCTTTTCTTATAATCTCCCCTGCTATTCCTATTGCGGTGCTGCTTGAGGAGCAGGCAGTCGAGACAGTGGAACGGAACCCCTGAGCGCCGGTCTTAAGCGCAATATAATCCGTAAGCGCAGAAGATGAGAATGAAACAAGAAGAGAAGGGCTTGGTCTTTTATTGTTAAATAATTGCCGCTTGAATTTCTCTCCGGAGAGAAGCCCGGCTGAACCGCTCCCGAGCACAACAGCAAGCCTTGTCCTGTCAATTGAATCCAGGTCGAGCCCCGAGTCTTTAAGCGCCTCCATTAAGGCTGTTGCTCCGAGCATATCGCATCTTGAGAGCCTCCTTGTTTCACGCCTGTCGAGATATCTGTCAGGAGAAAAACCCTTCACCTCGGCTCCGAGCTTGCCCTTGAAACCTGAGGTGTCAAAAAGGGTTATCTCCCCTATACCGCATATGCCACGGCTCAAGGCATCCCAGTAAGCGTCTTTGCCGATGCCTATTGAAGAAACAATACCTATCCCTGTGATTACAGGACGCATCACGGCAAAGACCTTTCCCTTACTTTTGTACCCTTGCCCGGTGCAAATGTAAAAATATTGTCCTGGATGTCTGAATTCAGTTTTATATCCCTGAAGATTATCGAGGTTACCTCGCCATTTGAGTCAGTCAACTTCAGGCCCTTTGGGAAGGAAGAGTCCTCAGGGAATTCCATCTCTATCGATGCTACAGGACTTTTCACCTTTGGCGTAAACCGTAATTTCAGAAGATTCCTCTCCCTTGTGCCTTTTATATCGTAATCCTCTGACATCTTTGATATATCGAAGTGCATGAGTGATGAGTATTGGGGCATCCCGTTGATTTTGTCGGCCTCATTCAGGTCAGGGTAGTATAACCAGAATTCCCTGCCGTTAAAGATAACATGCATATTTGTGCCGCCCTGGTATTCCCAGCGTATCCTGTCAGGTTGTTTATAGAGGAACCTCCCTGTGCTTTTTATCGGCTTCGCAAGCAGTTTTGTATGCTTTTCCTGTGTGAACTGAGCGCTTATTGTCTTTACCTTTGCCTGTTTTGCCTTGAGGTCATCGATTATGTCGGCATTAGAAACAGATAAGGTAAACAGGATTAAAAGGATAATTATGAATAGAGTATTTTTTATCTGGGTCACCTTCAATAAAGTGATTTTATTCTACATCAAAGTATCCGTTTTTTCATAATCACAGCAAATCGGCAAGTATGAAAGAAAGTAAGTCTGCAAGTCAGCAAGATAGCAAGATAACAATTTGGAAAGTCGGGAAGTCCTTGCCAACTTACCCTCTTGTATACTTGCTTGGTTTTTGCCTTCTGCACTTCCGCACCTCACCAGTTTGCAAGTTGGCAAGCATGTTAGTTAGCAAGCCGAATAGCACCAAAGTAGGCAAGTACGCAAGTGGGATAGTTTACAAGCTTACCGCTCTGGACTTACGAGCTTGCTATCTTGCCTGCTTCTACTCTTTTGTTTTCGCGGAGGATTTGTAACTGCTGGAGGGTTTTTGGGGCAATGAGTGAGGCCGCTAAGAATTATTTCAAAGTTTTAAGGATGTCATCTAATACTGCCAAAAAATTTTTTCCTTCAACTGCTTGCCCAAATTCTTCCAGCCATTTCTTTATATAGGTCAGGTCACACGACGGGTTTTTGATAAGTATTACCCTGACATCCTCAATATCTCTCTCACGACCTGAAAAAATCTTGTGAATAACAATATCCTCAACTGCGGCGAACTTAACCTTTGTCTTTTCTATATTTATATCCTTGGCCCGCTTGATCGCATGTCTTTCATACGGCGTAAAAGAAAATATAAAGTCAACCCTTATGCGGCTTTTCTCATCTTCAGCAGGTAGAACATATGTTCTTAGTGCAAAACTTTCAGGATTTTCGGGAATTGCTTTTAATCCTGTCTCTCTAATTATATTCATCAGAGCAGGCAGCATGTCTATGCTCACTCCGAGGGTTATATCAATGTCTTTTGTAAGTCTTGGCGAGCCGTAAAGAAGAACAGCCTGCCCGCCGATTATCATGTAAGGAATTTTGTGTTTTTTTAAAGAAGATGCAGTTTTTGCTATCAGCTTTTCGAACATGAGTTCAGCACCCTGGCAAGTTCAATATCCGTTTCGATATCTTCAAGAGGATTTTTTAAAGGAAGAACGCCGAGATTTACAGCCTCTTCCCACATCGCCTCAAAAATCTTCAGTGCCTGCGCATAAGAAAGCCGTTCTTTTCTTAGTTGCCCATCCTCAAATTTTGCTAAAAGCTTTGCGTTCTTGATCATATTTCGCTTCTATTATACCACTTAATGTGACTAATCTTCTGAACTTTCGCGTTTGTATGCTTCTGCACTCACCAGACTGCAAGTTGGCAAGCTTGGGGAGTTGAGAAGTTTGCAAGTCCCCTGCCTCAGCTTTTCAAGGTCTATTTTTGCTAAGGCTTCTTTAAATATCCTTGTAATGATAGCAGCCTTAAAATCTGACGGGACACGGATTAATATTACTCCAAATGGCGAAGGTCTCAGCCTCGGTATAGGATAATCAAGGTCCCTGGTGATGATTATCCTTTTTTCTTCAGCAGCCTTAGTCCAGAGAATTTTATCGGAAGAACCCCTTAAATCTGATGCTGCTATATCAAAGACATCATGATTAATCGACAAAAGATACTCTATAATTTCAAGAGGGAGGTTTTCGTCAACGAGAAACCGCAATCAGGTGTTCCTCTGACAGAGTTTCAGCTGCATAGGCGAGGGCAGCCCTTACATCTTCGGGCTTAATCCGGTATTCCATGCAGACATCTTCCACAGTCATGCCGCCTGCTAGACCGCCGACAATAACTTCCACAGGAACACGCGTGCCTTTAATAACAGGCTTCCCGCCCAGTATGTCCGGGTTTATCTCAATTCTTTTTTTCCAGTCTGCCTTCATGCTTTAAATCTAACACAACGGCTCATTCTTTTCAATCTGCTTGTTTTGAAGTGCTTGTTTTGATGGCCCTCTTTCCTGCTTGCCCGCTTTTGTTTTCGCGGAGGATTTGGAACTGCTGGCGGACATGTCTCTACTTCCAACAGACAGGTGACGGCAGACAAGTTTTGGTACAGGTGGGGAGCTATTCGAACAATTTAAGCTGGGGATATTTCTTATACAGAAAAATTCTTACTCTCTTATAAAAATCGTCTGCTGTTTTCAGAGCGGTTTTAGCTTCCGTCAGGCTCAAGGGAAGCATCGGGTCGTAAGTGAACTGATTTCTTTTCTTCCTCATCTTATCGAACATCTCAATAAGCTCACTGAATTCCTTGCCGAGTATTTCCCCCGCAACTTCGATAGTTGTCTTATGCTGCTGCCCGTCATGAGGCCGGTATCCCTGAAGAAATAGAAGCGCCCTTGCAGCCTTTAACATTGCGTTATAGGCAAGTGTATAACATGCCTCCTCATCAATCGTAAGATTCTTCTCTGATGCGACTTCTTAGATGCGCTCATAAGCAAGGCTCTAATTTGATCAATGCCGATTCGCTCCTTCCTGAGAAAACCGGCAGATTCAAGCCGCTTTAAGTAATTTTCTAAATTCTCTTTCATCGCCCGCGACTATTATATAATCTTTGATTATGTTTCTTACAAACGAATTGGCTCTAATTTTTTCTTTAAACTCCTTCCTTGAATATAAATGGTAATTTATCTCTTTTTCAATGGTCTTCTCAATGTGTTTCAGGTTCTTAATCAGCAGTTTCTCATTAACTTCACCGACAACCGCCATATCAATATCAGATTCCGGCTTGAATTCATTTTTTGCATATGAACCGAAAACAAAAGCAAAAGCAATTCCCGCTACCCTCTCCAGTGCTTCTTTGAGAAGGGCCTCTATTCCTATTGTCTTTTGGATTATTGTTTTGAATTCTTTATAGAAAGGGGTTTTCTTATTAACAAGATAGAATTGCAGATTTCCTTCCCTTGATGTCATGAGCAAACCCATATCAACAAGCTTGTTGAGTTCACGTCTGCATGTGCCTTGCGTTGTTCCGACAATCCTCGCCATCTCGTTGATATAGAATTTATTACTCTCGTCAGCAAAGAACCTCACAAGAATCTTCTGCCGGATCTTCGATTTAAATAATATGCTTACAATATCCATCGCTTGTATTCAATCCTGAATACAATTGTATTCAAATTTGAATACAATATCAAGATATTTCTGTACTTCTGCACCTCACCAGTTTACAAGTTGGCAAGTATGTAAGTTAGCAAGCCGGAAACTTCTTTTCAACTTGCTTGCTTGCATACTTCCTCTCCGCACTTCTGCACTTGTGTCTTCGTGGAGGATTTGTAACTGCTGATAAAATTTTGAAGAGAGTGTTTTAATTTGGATTCTGGTATAATCTTAATACGCAAATGAGGTCATTTGAATGAATAAAAGTATCGCGAATTGGCTCAAGTCTTCTCAATATGATTTGAAGACTGCCGAACACATGCTAAAAACCGGCAGATATATTTATGTGCTTTTTATGTGTCATCTGGCAGTCGAGAAGCTGCTAAAAGCATTATATGAGGCGGTGCTAAAAAAAAACGCACCCAAAACTCATAACCTGATTTATCTTTTAAAAACTTCTGAAATTGAAATACCTGAAAAACATCTTGAAACACTTGAATCTCTTAATGACTTAAGCATTGTTACAAGATATCCTGAAGACATAGATGCTATGGTCAAGGCTTTTAAAAGAAAAAAAGTAGAGGATTATCTGAAAAAAACCAAGGAGTTGTTAAGATGGTTAAAAAGAAACAGGAAATTGAAAATATCATAGAAAGATATATCCAGAAACTCAAACAGCTTGGGGTTGAGGTTTCACAAGTCATATTATTCGGCTCTTACGCAAAAGGAAAGCCGAAAGAATATAGCGATATAGACATTGCCGTAGTATCGCCTTCATTTCAGAAACTGGATATTTTTGAACGACAACTGCTTTTAAGCAAAGCACATCACAAATTCGGGGAGCCCATCGAGCCGATTGGCCTTACACCTAAACAACTCAGAGAAAAGAGTGGGTTTGCCAGAGAGATATTGGAAACAGGAATAGTCGTTTACAGTAGATAGTTTTCTTAACTTTCCGTTTGCCATCTTCCACGCTTGCCTGCTTCTGCAATATTTAAAGGAATACTGTCC
>JAKAKQ010000248.1 GCA_021813425.1 Nitrospirota bacterium | reverse complement strand
TTACCTCCTTCGGGTTTTTTGTTCACCTTATTGGTGATATTTTATATCACCAAAAAACATTAAACCAGAAGGAGTTTTCTTTTTATTTAAAGTTCTATCTCTATTTTAGGGCAATAAACCGGGCGTGTTTATATACGTCGGATCAACGGTAATTTTAAATTCTCCAATTATGACTTTACTTTCTCATCTCCGGGACCAGAACTGCCCCCATCAGGTTCTTTTTTCGCGATAACTTTAATGATGTCACCAGACATTTCGTTCTGTTCTCCAAATTCATCTTTCATCCGGTCTTTTGCTATATTAATGCCTCTTCTTATCTCGACAACCCATTTGCCGGCTGTTCGGCCGAACTCAGGTAATTTTTGCGGGCCGATCACCAGAAGAGCTACAATAAAAATTATTACTAATTCCTGTGCGCCGATGTCAAACATTAGACGGGATTTTTGTCCGTTTTAATATTATTTTGGGAAATCAAATCGTTCTCATCCGGTTCAGCAGATGCCTTTTTGAAATTCCTGATAGCCTTCCCCATTCCGCTTGCAAGCTCGGGGAGTTTTCTCCCTCCAAACAGGACCATGACTATTATTAATACTATTACCAATTCCTGTATCCCAAGACCGAACATAATCTACCTCCTGATTTTTTTAATTTAAAAGGACGGAGGCCATGCCCCCGTCCTTTACCATACAGATGGACCGCCTTTTTTATTTGGCCGGGTTGCCTTTTGTGTTTATTTCCGGCACCTTCCCTCCATGACAATCCGTACAGTCATGCTGGGCGGTTATATTGTAAGTCATAGCCGGTATCTTGAGGTCCGATTTAAACTTACCGTCTTTCCAGTCGTTTAATAGTTTTACTGTGTGGGCTGCTATGTTTGCTGTAAGTCTGGCGCACCTGTCTTTCCTTTCAGGGCTCCAGAAACCCTTATCCGCCACCTTCATCCATTTGCCGACGGATACGTGACAGAGTGGAGAACCGCTTTTGCTCATCGGTAATTTTGCGCTTATCTTCGGGTTTTTCGGAGCATAAGTCGGCAGCTCCGTATCACAATACCACTGTATCACCTCGTTTGCTATCTTTTCACCGTCTTTGAAGACTCCCTGACCGGCAATCATGTTTGCCGCCAGAGTGGCCCCTATTTCAGTGCCGCACATTGTTCCCCAACCCGCCACTCCGCCGTGCATCCAGATAAACGAATCCACAGGGAAAGAGGCATATGGTTCTCCGAATTTCTTCTTAAGCGGGGTAAAAATGGATGAAATGACAGCAGCCCCGCAATACAACTTATACCACTCGTTATATGCCGCCTCTGCAACTTCATTCGGATCCAATTTCTCATAAGGCCACGGTAACGCTGTTTCCTTGGCTTCCGCCTTCGAAATAAGGTTTTGCGCTCCTGCTGATAAGAGCGCCGCTCCTGCTGCGAAGGTGCCAGCTCCAATGATGAGCTTTCTTCTTGTCAACTTTTTTTCATCAAATTCCATACTTTTTCTCCTTTTGATTTTGTGTTATAAAATTTTCGCCAACGGACACATATTACTTAAATTATTTCCCACCTCCCCTCCAAACTTCTGTGTTTTGAACATTTTAAAAGCCCCAAAAATCAGGACATTACAGAAATTTTCTTAAAAGTGAATCCGGAACCGCTTTTTTATGTTTTGTATTCAGCACGCATCTTCCATCTAATTCATACCGGGCTGTAAGAGTAATCCCCTAAATAAAATCTCAAAAATTATCAAACATCCCCATTTAAAGTAAACTTAAAAAATGACTCCACTTCGGAAAATGTTCCTTCTTCAGGTATCTATACTCCCGAAATGGAGTCAAGTAATAGGGGAGAAAAGTCCTGAAGAAAAGGACTATTCTCTGGTGGACAGACCACCGCTTGCTGACCATTGGTCAGTAAGAACAAACACTTCGGGATTTCAGAAGATTAGACTCTGGGAGGATGTTCTTTTTGAAACGCTATTAAGACCGGATTAAAAGATGGGTTGGAATCTTTTACCAGATCAGTAAAGACTAAAACAGGGAATCTGAATTGATTTTCGTAAAGGTAAGGCATGTCCTGGTTGGTGGAAAGGGCATGGCCTGCGGCACTGCATACATCGAGGTTAAGAAGAAATGTCCCATTTAAGGAAACGGAGATATGCACTGTCAACGGCGATATTATAGAAACAACCAGGGTAACAAGAATAAAAATAGTCTTAGTTTTTATCATCAGGCATGATTTTGTAAGATTTTTTTAAATATGTCAAACTCTAATTATAATTATCAGATAGAATTCAGTTAACCCGGTTCATCGCTTTTTCAACACCTTCTGTGATCACTGAATATATGGAATCAACGGCCTTTTTCACCGCTTCTTTCATCAAAGGCAGTTCGTCTTTCCTGAACTTTGAAAGGACGTAGTCTTCTGTTGGAATAAACGGGTCGCGACCGATGCCTATCTTTATCCTGATAAAGTCCCTTGACCCTATAAACTGTATTATGGATTCAATCCCTTTATGCCCGCCTGATGAGCCTTTTTTGCGGATCTTCAACCTGCCGGTCTCGAGGTCAAGGTCATCATGTACAACTATGATTTTTTCAGCGGGAATATTGTATTTATCCACTATCTTCTGCACTGCCGTCCCGCTTCTGTTCATAAAAGTCAATGGCTCTAAGAGAACAATTTCATTGTTTTCTATAGAGCCAATGCATATTCTATAATCTTTTTTTTCCTTAAAATCTAAACCATATTTTCCTTTAAACTCCTCCAGGGCAACGAAACCGATATTATGCCGCGTCTTTGCATACCTGATACCCGGATTGCCAAGGCCAACAATAAGCCACAAAAATTATTTCTCCTTCTTTTCCGGCTTCTCAGCAGCTGCTTCTTCTTCCTTCTTGCCCTTCTTTATGACTTCCGGTTCAGCTGCTGCCGGAGCTGCTGCTTCAGCTGCTACAGGGGCTGCTTCTTCAACAATGGGTGCGATTACTGTCACGATAACATCCCCAGGGTCTGTAAGGACTTTTATACCTTCTTCAAATTTAAGATCACTCACATGGACAGACTGCCCTACCTCAAGCTTTGAGATGTCAACCGAGATCTTCCCAGGTATTTTGTCAGGCAGACACTCTATTTCAACCTCTCTTAGTGTATGCTGAAGTATTCCTCCGTCTCTTTTGACGCCTATTGGTTCGCCTATTGTTGTTACATGGACAGAGATCCTGACTTCCTCTGTGAGCGAGACCTCAAAAAAATCCGTATGAAGGAGTTCTCCTTTTAGCGGATCTACCTGATAATCCTTCAGGAGCGCAAGTTTTTTCTCTCCGTCAGAAAATTGCAGGTCTACCATTACCTGCTCTCCTGACATTGAATTGATAAGTTTTGAGAGTTCTTTCTTAGAGAGCTTGATTGACTGCGACTTCCCTTCTCTATATAGAACAGCCGGCACCTTGCCTTCTCTCCTGAGAGAACGGGCAAGCCCTTTTCCGTTTCCTTCCCTCTTTTCTGCAGCTATGCTGATCCTTTCCATTTTTCCTCCTGTAAATAATCCTAAGGCTCCATAAATCGCAGGCTATACGAACAACGAACTTATGGAAGATTCCTCATTGATTCTTTTTATGGCCTCTCCAAGAAGAGGCGCTATGCTTAGTACTGCTAATTTTTTGCACTGTTCCTGCTTGCTGTCAAGCGGGATTGTATTAGTAACGATCATTTCTTCTATCATAGAATTATTTATTTTTTCTATTGCAGGACCTGAAAGCACAGCATGTGTGCAGGTAGCAGAAACCTTCTTTGCGCCCTTTTCTTTCAGCGCCGTAGCAGCCTGGGTGATCGTCCCTGCCGTATCAACCATGTCATCGATAATTAGGGTATCCATATTCTCAACATCGCCTATAACGTTCATCACTTCGCATTCATTGACCTTCTCACGCCTCTTGTCGATAATGGCCATGGAACAATTAAGCTTCTTTGCAAAGGCCCGTGCACGCTCAACACCCCCTGCATCCGGTGAAACTATCACAAGGTTACGGGCATCATATTTTCTCCTTATGTAATCAAGCAGGACAGGCGTTGCATAGAGATTATCAACAGGTATGTTAAAAAAGCCCTGTATCTGACCTGCATGGAGGTCTACGGTTAGCACCCTGTTTGTACCCACTGCTGTTATCAGATCTGCCACCGTCTTGGCTGAGATCGGCACTCTCGGCTGGACCTTCCTGTCCTGTCTTGCATATCCGAAATATGGTATTACAGCGGTGATGCGCCCTGAGGATGCCCTTTTCAGCGCGTCAATAATAAACAACAGTTCCATGATATGATCATTTACAGGCATGCAAGTGGGCTGCAGGACAAATACATCCGAACCCCTTACATTTTCATTAAGCCGGACAAATATTTCGCCGTCGCTGAAGGTTGTGACAGTGGCATCTCCAAGCTGAGCATCCAGATAAGTTGCGACTTCACCCGCCAGCGACTTATGTGCGGTTCCAGTAAAAAGTTTTAATCCCTGCGGCATCATCTCTCCTTAAAATTCGTAATGTGTAATAAGTCATGCGTTATGCGAAATATTTTTTACATCTTTTACTGATCACTCATTACTGATTACTATTAGTGGCTGGGGCGGGAGGATTCGAACCTCCACATGGGAGATCCAAAATCTCCTGACTTGCCGTTTGTCGACGCCCCAATAAGTAAATGGGAAACAAGAACTGAAAAATAAGGATTAAAAACCGCTGCGATATTATCTGGTTTTTTATTTCTCATTTCTTACTTCTCACTTCTTATCTGTTGCCTCAAGTCAGCGTCCTTACTACTCTGCACCAGTTGTCTCCCATGTTTTCTGATGCCCTGATCGCCTCATCAACCGAATTGAAGACCCCAAAAACAGTGGGGCCGCTTCCGCTCATAGAAGAAAAAACTGCACCATTCCTTATGAGTGTCTGCTTTATCTCCCCGATCACATGATATTTCCCGATGACCGGCTTCTCAAGGTCATTAAATATCATATCCCGCAAAGAATTAAAATCATTCTTTTCAAGAGTTTGACAGAATAGTTTAATATCAGCATGCTGTTTTGTCAACCCGGTTTTGTATAAATTATATGCCCATGACGCAGAGACGGATATATCCGGTTTTACAAGCAGCATCGCCACTGAGTTTTTTACTTTCAGTTTTTTTACCTTCTCCCCGCGTCCCTGAACAACAGAAAACGGTCCACCTATAAAAAAAGGCACGTCGGAACCCACTTCGGAGGCAAGTTTCACCAATGCCTTTTTACTAAGCTTCAGGTCCCACAGGGTATTCAGTCCCATCAGAGTATAAGCAGCATCACTGCTGCCCCCGCCCAGACCTGCCGCAACAGGGATCTGCTTATCGAGTATTATCCTTGCCCCATGCTTATACGAAACATGGTCCTTTATCAGGACAGCTGCTTTATAGACAAGGTTTTCCTCTGCAGGGACACTTAGGTCTGATATTAATTCAATCTTATCCGCCTTTTCAAAATTCAACGTGTCATAGAGGTCTACGCACTGCACTGCACTGACTATATTATGATAGCCGTCATCTCTTTTGTTGACAATAGCGAGAAACCAGTTGATCTTGGCAGGGGCATGCAGTAATAAAGTCATTTTGTTGTTAAATGATAAAAGAGGATTGTAAACGTTTCATCTGGCCTTTATCCCCGACCTCAGTTCCTGTATCTTCTTTTCTACCCTTTCCTTCAAACCCTCTTCTTTTTCATGAAAAGTTATCGCTTTTTCCCAGGACTCCACTGCCTTTTCGGTCTGCCCCATGGAATTATATACATCCCCCAGATGTTCAAGCACTACCGGATCATCCCTGGTTAAATCCACGGCCCTTTTAAGCGTTTCCAGCGCCTCATTATACTTCCCCTGCCTGAAATAAACCCAGCCGAGGCTGTCTATTATGAATCCATTGTCAGGTTTTATCTCAAGTGCGCGCGTTATCAGAGACTGTGCCTCCTCAAGGTTGATATTTCTCTCGGCAAAGGTATATCCGATATAATTCAGGGCATCAGCATGCTTCGGGTCGATTTCTATGGTCTTTCTCAGACGCTTTATCATTTCATCAGACCTTCCGGTCTTGTCGTACAATATCGCAAGGTTATAGTGCAAGTCAGCGACGTCGTCAAAACGGGAGAGGGCTTCGTTCAGTATACCTTCTGCCTTTGGATAATTTTTCTGGTGTAAATACAGGATCGCAAGATACAGATAGACTTCGGGTTTCTCCCTGTCGAAATCGAGTATCTCCTCATATGCCTTTATCGCCTCTGCGTCTTTTTTCATCCTTGAAAATACATATGCAAGATGCATAAAGGCATTTATGTTTTTTGGCTCAGCGGAGATTATTTTTTTGAGTTCTGTAACAGCCTCGTCCAAACGGTTCATCTCTTCCAGAACAAGTGCAAGGTAATATCTTATCGGAGTGTTATCAGGCTTGGCCTCAAGAGAAAACCGGAACTCCTCCAGTGCCTTGTCATACTGCTTTTCCTCAAAATAAAACATGCCGAGTCTGACATGTATATCTATATTTTCCGGTTGCTGCATTCTTAATGTTTCGAGTTCGGCGATAGCCTTTTCCATCGTTTTCTGTTTCAGGTATACCTGTGCCAGTCTTTCCCTTGCCTTTATATTGTGCGGGTTATTATTTAATGCTTTCTTATAATTTTCCTCGGCATCCTTAAGCCGGTCCGTTAATTCACTTATTATCCCGAGCCTGAAATACACGGTGTCAGAGTCCGCCTTGATATCCAGGGCCTTTTTTAAATATTTTTCTGCCTTTTCAAAGTCTCTCTTATCAATATAAATCGAGCCGAGATAATCTGTTGCTATGAAGTCGTCAGGGGTTTTTTCGAGCAGACCCTCGAGGGTTTCAACAGCCTTGTCAAGCTCATTGTTGTAATAATAAAGGGTCCCGAGAAAGAGTACAGCACTGTTATTATCGGGATCGATTTTTATTATCTTTTTGTATGCGTTTATCGCGTCTCCAAGCCTTTTCTGGCTGTTATAAATCTCACCGGCAAGCACAAGGCCGGGCACATAATCAGGGTTCTCCCTGATTATATTTTCTGTAATCGAAAGCGCCTCTGAGACATTCCCGGCGCGGTGCAATGCATAACTTATCTGAAGTTTTAGATAAAGCGAAGCCGGATCATATTCAAGCGCCTTTTTGTAATACTTGATGGCATCTTCCCATTTATGTGAAATATCGGCTTCATATCCCAATATATAGTAATAATAGGCA
>JAKAKQ010000355.1 GCA_021813425.1 Nitrospirota bacterium | reverse complement strand
CAGAAAAGGTAAAATCAAAGACAGACGTAGCTGCGCGTGCAGAGTCAAAGAGCAGAGCTAAGTGCTGCAGCAACTGCGGAAACAAAGTCGAAGTAGTCCTTTCCGTGTCTCCAGACGGGAAGAAAAAAATGAGACGTTTGTGCTGCGAAGGCTAATCTAATGTCTCCTGCAGCGATACAAAATATTCGTTGCAGGAGACAATTTTCTGGTTTTATTCGGGTACAAAAGTTCAGAGGTCAACTGAATAAAAAATATGCAATAGCACAAGTCCGATTAGTTAATTACTCTTCTTATGGCAGAGCGTGCAGTTTTCTATTGTGTCAAATGCTATAGTCCCGTTGTGGCATCCGAAACAATATACCTTCCTTTCAGCATGATCTGGATATTTTATCTTTGCATCCCCTATTTTCGGTATGAAGTACGTATTATGGCATTTCATGCAATGGTAGCCGACATCATTGTGCTTTTTCCCGTCAAACACCACCTTCCCCATGCCGCCACCCCTGTATTCCACCACCTTTCCGATCTGGATGGCTGAAGCAATATCCAACGATGCCATTATAAAAAATGCGGCCACTATTACTGCTGTTTTTCTCAAGTAACATCTTATAAGGATAATCATAATTTCAATCCGGTAGTTTTACAATATCTTATAAACGGGGGGATTAAAAGGTTCAGTAGTGTGCGGATATGATAATCTGTCCGATTATCCATTAAAATACAAATGCAGTAAAAGCAATATTTTACTCCGCATAAAGGCCTAAATGAGGCCCCAAAAGGGCCTCATTTATTATATAAATTTAAGAAACCAGAGACTATGCTGCTTCAGCTTTTTTCTTCTTTTTCTCTGCCGCTGCAGCAAAGACTTCCTGGGCATTGAAAGTACCATCAATAGCCTGAACAGGACATTTTGCAGTGCAGATACCACAGCCGATACATTTGTCTTTGTTTATCACATGCAGCTTTTTGAGTTCTCCTGAAGGTGCATCAACAGGACATACCTTGGAGCATATCTGACATCCGATGCAGTTATCAAGGACAAATGCCTTTGGCCTGCTTGGTATAAAATCAGTAATGGCCTTTGTAGGGCATTTTGAAACACATATTCCGCAGACCTTGCATTTATCGAGATCTATCCTGGATAGATTGTTTGTTATTGAAGGGGCGTCAAAGGGACATGCTTTTACGCATATCCCGCATGCTATACAACCGACCTGGCAGTTCTTCCTTGTGTCACCGCCTTTATCCTTTGAATGGCATGTAACCAGGACCTGCCTTGACGCAGGAAGCACCTCGATTACCTTTGTGGGACATGCTGCTTCGCATTTTCTGCAGCCTGTACACTTTGTAATGTCAACAAAAGGAAGATGGTCTTCCGTCATGGTTATAGCGCCAAAAGGACATACCCTTGAACAGGTACCATATCCAAGACATCCGTACCTGCATGCCTTGTCCCCGCCACCTGCAAGCATCGCTGCCCTGCAGTCCTGAACGCCCTCATATTTAAACCGTTTTACGGATTTGGACCAGCCGCCCTGGCACATAATTCTGGCAAACTGCGGCTCCTTTATCTCGGCCTTTTTCCCGGTGATCAGTGCAACAGCTTCAGCTCCTTTTGCACCAGCAGGGATGCAGAGATTCGGCGAAACATCAGGATTTTTGACCACAGCCTCGGCATACTGTTCACAACCGGCGTATCCGCATGCGCCACAATGGGCATGTGCAAGGACATCCACAACCTTCTCTACTCTTGGGTCTATCTGAACGGCAAACCGTTTAGCTGCAAAGGCGATACCTATACCGAAAACCGTGCCGAGCCCTGCGAGGAAGACAAGGGTCCACTTGATCAGAGGGACTATCTCTACCTTCTCCTTTCCCTCAACTCCGCCGCCGACACCGGCGTAAAGGATGGAAGAACAAAAAAGTATCAGCGTAAGTGTTAATGTAAATATACCTATTTTCTTGATACTCAAAAGATTAAACATCATTCTACTCCTTAATTTATACCGTATCAGTGTCCCGAGCAATGTCAGAAAGTGACACCGGCACTAATCATTGTACACAATAATTATTATAACGTAATCAACCCGGAAAAACCTGTAAAAGCAAGCGCTATCAGTCCTGTTATCATAAATGCCATCGGCAGACCCCTGAAAGGGGCAGGGACATCAGAAAGTTCGAGTTTCTCCCTGATACTTGCCATAATTATAAGGGCAAGCGCAAAACCAAGCCCCGAGCCAAACCCAAAGGCAAGGCTCTGGATAAATGTGTATTTCTCTCCGGCGTTTACCAAAGGGACTGCGAGGATGATGCAGTTCGTTGATATAAGCGCAAGGTAGATTCCCAGTTTATAGTAAAGATCCGGTGAGACCTTTCTCATTATCGTATCTGATACCTGCACCAGTCCTGCAATGATCCCGATGAAAACGATGATTTCCAGAAAAGTGATCTCGAGAGGGACCAGCAGCTTGGTGAAGATGACCCAGCTGAGCGCTGCGCTTATCATCATAACTGACGTAAATGTTATGCTCATGCCAACAGCAGTTTCCATTTTCTTAGAAACACCAAAGAATATGCAAAGGCCGAGGAACCTTGTGAAAACAAAATTATTTATCAGAGACGCTGATATTATAAGTTCAAAAAGTTTTGTAAATTCGTTGCTCATTTATGTCCCTCCTTTAATGTGATGCATGGGCGGTTTTTTTCATGTATCTGGTGTCGATCCAGTTAAAGAAGGCCATCAGTATGCCCACAGCAAGGAACCCACCGGCAGGCAGAACCATTATCAAAAGCGGTTTGGTATTGACAAAGGTAAATACATGCTGGGTCGCCAGACCTGTGGGGACCGTCAGCGAACCCCTGCCAACCAGTTCCCTGAAAAAGCTGATTACCGTAAGCGCAAACAGGAACCCTACGCCCATTCCGAGACCGTCAGCCATCGAGGGGAGCATGCTGTTTTTACTTGCAAACATTTCTGCCCTTGCGAGAATAGATGCGAAAGCAACGATCAGGGCGATATAGAGCCCCACTTTGGCATAGACATCCGGAACAAAAGCGGCCATCATTAACTGTGTTACAGTGACCCATCCTGAGATGACCAGCATGAATATGGGCAGCCTGACCTTGGGATGAATGACCTTTCTCAACAAAGAAATAGTAAGGTTGACCATGACCTGCACAAACAAAACCGCAAGGCCCATGAATATGCCGTTTTTCAGATTATTCGTAACAGCGATAGACGGGCAGAGGCTTAGGGCGAGCTTGAAGATTGTATTTTCCTTAATAATACCGTTTAAAAATTGTTCTTTTAGATTAATGCTGCTGTTGCTTGACATCCGCACTGCCTCCTTCCTTAATAGTCTTGATCAGAAATGTGACACCGTTCTTGACTGCATCTTCGGTGACCGCCCGGCTGGATATGGTGGCGCCGGAGATAGCCTGTATGTCTTCTTTGGTTTCACCCTTAATGACCTTGAGGTGATCGAGGGTCTTATCTTTAAACTGGTTCTTAAACGAGTCGGCCTCGATCTCGTCTCCCAGCCCTGGTGTCTCGCCGTGAGCAAGTATATTGATCTTCTGGACTTTAAAGTCCTTGTCCACTGCCACAAAGGTATTAATATAGCTCGAGTACCCCTTGCCGAAAGACTGGATGACATAACCGACCACATCGCCGCCTTTCTTGGCAATGAAATATTTTGCATGTTTGTCGTGGATCGTCCAGTCGCCGAGTTTCTTGGTATCGTCTGCCTCCGGCACAAGCTCCTTTAACGCCTTTTTTTCCGCTTCCTCGTTGTTCTTAAATATCTTCGGTGAAGCATTGGCATATACAAAGGCAAGGATAAATCCGCCGATGAGATAAAAGACAACGAGGGTGAAAGTTATTTTTGCTATATCTTTGCCTGTCATTTCCTGGTCTCCTTTGCCTTGTCTTGTTTCACTGCTCCGAATACCTTTGATTTAAAACTCCTGTCTATGATAGGCGCAAAACAGTTCATGATAAGTATCGCAAACATAACACCTTCGGGAAAGCCCCCTTTGAGCCTTATTAGCATGGTAAGGAATCCGCAGCCGACGCCGAATAGTATCTGTCCATTTTTAACAGAAGGGCATGTAACATAATCTGTTGCCATGAAGAAGGCCCCAAGAAGCATACCGCCGCTTATAAGGTGAACAATGGGGTCCCCTGCAAAGAACTCTCCTTTTGCGCCGAATATCCAGGCGATTACTGCTGAGGTGGCGAGAAACGATAAAGGAATATGCCAGGTTATATACCTTTTATAAAGCAGGAACAATCCTCCTATCAGAAGCGCAATCGCTGATGTTTCACCCAATGAACCGGCCCTGTTGCCTGAGAGGAGGTGCTGGTACAGGCTCATCTTGTTGCCGAATACCTCCATCAATTTTGCGACCCCTTCTTCCTTTAATATTCCTAAAGGGGTGGCCGTTGTCTTTGCATCCAGCTGGGTAAGGGCTGAGACCGGTACGGTCCAGATGGTCATCAGTTTGGGAAAGGATATGAGTAAAAATGCCCTTCCTATGAGCGCGGGGTTAAAGACATTAAACCCAAGCCCTCCGAATAACTGTTTTGTAATGACTACTGCGACAAATGACCCAATAATCGGTATATAAAAAGGTACGGATGCCGGAAGGTTCATCCCAAGCAGCAGGCCTGTGAGAAAAGCGCTGCCGTCTCCAACCATAATCTTTCTGTTCAGCGCCTTCTGAAAAATATATTCAGACGCTAAAGCAGAGATTATGGAAAGGGCAAGCACAAACAATGCTTTCATTCCAAAGAAATATACCCCCATGAGCGTAGCAGGAAGAAGGGATATGCTCACGGTCCACATGATCCTGCTCGTTGACTCCTCGCTCTTTATATGAGGACTGACCGAGACTAATAATTCGTGTTCTTTCTTTACAGGCTCCATCCAACCTCCATATGATAACTAAGAAGTGAGAAGTAAGAACTATGAACAATGTATTTTCTTTCCGTGTTTTTATCTAACTTCTTAATTCTCATTTCTTACTTTTCACTTATAGTTAAGGTTTTGTCATCGATTTCGCAAGTCTTACCAACTGAACGATAGGTCTCTTCGAAGGGCATACATAGGTACAGGAACCGCACTCAAAACAGTCAAAGAGATTGTATTCCTTTGCCCCTTCATAAAACCCCTTTTCAGACAGCAGACTCAGCATTGACGGCATAAGACCCATCGGGCATATATCTATACACCTGCCGCACCTTATGCAGGGACCGAAATCCTCTGCATGGACAATACCCTCTTCTGGAATAACGAGAATTCCGGAAGTGCCTTTGGTAACCGGCACATCAAGTGAACCGATAGCAAATCCCATCATCGGACCTCCTGAGATAACCTTCGCTGCATTTTCTGCAAGACCGCCGGCTTCTTCTATCAGCTGAGATACCTGGGTGCCGATCTTTACCATAAGATTTTTTGGATTTTTTATCCCTTCACCTGAAACGGTCACAACCCTTTCGATCAGGGGTTTGCCGTATCGTGCAGCCTCATAAATGGCGACAGCAGTTCCGACATTCTGGACAACAACGCCAACATCCATTGGAAGCGCCCTCGGAGGAACTTTCCTGCCGATCATGGCCGTAATCAGCATCTTTTCTGCACCCTGAGGGTACTTGACCTCAAGGGCCATCACCTCTATTCCAGCAGCGCCTACTGCAACTTCCTTCATCTTTGCGACTGCATCGGGCTTGTTATTCTCGATGCCTATATATCCTTTCTGCACGCCGAGGACCTTCATCAATATCTTTAGCCCTTCGACTATCTCCTTTGGTTTCTCCATCATAAGCCTGTAATCTGCAGTAAGATACGGTTCGCATTCAGCGCCGTTGATCAGTACCGCATCTATGGGCTTTTCCTTTGGCGGAGAGAGTTTTACGATCGTAGGGAAGGCAGCGCCCCCCATGCCTACGATTCCTGCTGACTTTATCTTTTCCTTGAGTTCATCGACCGAGAGGTTCAAGTAATCAGGGTTGTCTTTAAGGGTTGTCCACTCCTCTTTCAGATTATTCTCAATAACAATCGAGTTGACCATTTTACCCATAGCATTGGGAAATTCCCCTATTGCGACCACCTTCCCTGAAACCGATGCATGGATTGGAGCTGAGACAAACCCTCCGGGTTCTCCAATTACTTCACCTTTTTTTACTTCCTGCCCAATTGTCACAAGAGGTTTGCATGGAGCGCCAAGATGCTGGCTCAGTGGGATGACTAATATTTTGGGTGGCTTTGTTTCAGATATAGAACTGTTTGCTGCTAAAGTTTTTTTATCAGGCGGATGTATACCGCCTTTGAATGTAGCAAGACCCATTTGAAGATTTCCTCCTTGGGAATATGGAAGACCTAAAAAGGCCGTTATTTAATACCATGCCGGAACACAATATGTCAAGCCCTGATTTTAGGTTTGTTGAAAATCCGGTTAGTTACTCTTTATCAAGACTCTTTATATCTATAAACGGAACTGTCCCTGAATTGATTTTAGGCAGGCGACCGTCCCATTTGTCAATGGCCTTTATCGATGCCTCTATCTGTCTTAGCCTTATAAGATGCGGAGTGACATTTTCCTTCTGCAATCTCAAGTATTCTGCCTCTGCCTTCGCGCTGGCAATCTTCTGTTCGGCCTCTATCTTTATCCTTTCCAGGTCTCTTTGAGCCTTCAGAGCAAGTTGCTCGGCTGTCTGCTTTGACTCGATCGCCTATTCAACAGGTTATGGCAAATATTAAAATTATAATCAAAGGACAAGAGATCAAGGCCTTAAATTCCTATTTCTGATTTTTTATTTCTCATTTTACTTCTTGACAGTGTCAAACTAAAATGCTTTCATTATAATAATCAAGAGATTTTTATGATAAGAATTGCAATGTTCATTATTTTATTTTTTGTAATGACCTCATGCGATACGGTCTTAGGGCCGCCTGGTTCAGAATCCGATTTTCCAGCACCTCCACCCGGCTCTCCGGGTTTTCTCGATAGATTGATTGAAGGGCAACCCAACCTTAATCTCATTTCTATTAGAGGAGGGTATTATGTCTGGAAGGCCGGCAATTCTTGGCATGTGCGGATATCCAGAATCGAGGGACCGCCAACTCTATATTCAAGAGAGCCTTTCTTTACCGGCGGGATATTTGTCGAAAATGGGGTTATTCTGGACGTTGACAGGCATAAAACATCACTATTTAATGATGTGCTGTACAGTATGAAGGACATTTCTTTCAGGATCGAACCAAGAAATAATATAGAGGGGTTTGATT
>JAKAKQ010000394.1 GCA_021813425.1 Nitrospirota bacterium | reverse complement strand
CCTGAGACGCCTTTTGTGTGTATATTCATTATCAACGCCTGCGAGATTTATCGCTGAAGGCTGTCCGTGGATTGAAACCGATAAAGGAGGAAAGGGGATGAAAAAGGCTTTTTCAGCATTAATAATTTTAGGCATGATTTTCATATTATATGATGTGGTTTTTGCGGTCGACCCTGTACCTGACATAATAGCCAACAACTCAAACGGCACTATAAACATAACTCCGTCGGATAATCTTTCGGTAACGGTAGAACTCAATCCGGGAAGTTATTCAGGCAATAGCGCGGATTGGTGGCTGGCAGTCGAGACGACGGAGGGCTGGTATTATTATGATTTCGACCGGAGGGAAGGAGAATGGGTTTATGCCCCTTCACCCGATAATGTATTAGTTACACATCAAGGTCCCCTATTCGGTTTGTCTAAATACGAGGTCGTGAATATTAGCGGCCTGCCTGCAGGGACCTATGTAGTCTATTTCGGAGTCGATATGAACATGAATGGCTTGCTGGATTTTGATAAACTGTATTATGACAGCGTTTCAATAATGTCGGGTCCGCCCGCTGTCCCTTATGAATGGATAATCTCCGCAATAGACAGCGCAGGTGATGTCGGAGAGCACACTTCCATAGCGATTGATTCGATCAACAAGGTGCATATAAGCTACCGGGACGATAATAATAATGACCTTAAATATATTACAAATACCGCCGGTACATGGAAATCATCCATCATAGACAATTCGGTGATTGTAGGAGATAACCCCACATCGATAGCTGCCGACTCGAATAACAAGGCGCATATAGCCTATCATGAAAATACCAATGTCGATCTGAAATATGCAACAAATGCGTCCGGTGTATGGGTCACATCCACAGTTGACAGCGCAGGCTGGGTTGGACATTATCCTTCAATAGCTGTTGATTCTGAGAACAAGGCACACATCAGCTATGAGAATTATTCTTTTTCAGCATATGACCTGAAATATGCAACAAATGCATCCGGTTCATGGATTGCCAGTACTATCGATACGGAAGGCGGTTCTCACTCCTCAATAGCAGTTGATTCCAACAATAAAATACATATTAGCTACGAAGTTAATGCCAGCCAGAACGAACGTCTCAAATATACCACGAATGCATCGGGCCCATGGACTGCATATAATATAGATACAGCTGTAGAAATAGACGATACTTCTGTTGCAATAGATTCAAATAACAAGGCGCATATAAGTTATCATGCCTGTCTGAACGAAGACGCAGGACACAACTGTACAAACGGGGTTCTCAAATATGCCACCAATGCAGCCGGGTCATGGACAACATATACAATAGATATTATAGGAACCGGAGGCATTGTGGGTGAATTCAGTTCTATAGCCCTTGATACAAACGATAAGGTTCACATAGCATATTATGACAGAACAAATGGAGACCTTAAACACGCCACAAACAGTTCGGGTTCATGGGTCGCATCTATTGTCGACAGCGAAGGCGATGTCGGATGGTATTGTTCGATAGCTGTCGGACCAGACGATAAAGTTCATATCAGCTATCACGATTCGGCCACTGACGATTTGAAATATGCAACGAACCGTTAGCGCGCATGTGCAGGGAACATCATTAAATCATCTATCTCTTTCCCTAGTGACGCGGTTCATCCCCGCATGTGCGGGGAACATCAGACATTCACTCACGATAATGTTATCCACTTCGGTTCATCCCCGCATGTGCGGGGAACATCCTGTAGCTGTAGGGACGTTTTATTACGGCATCGGTTCATCCCCGCATGTGCGGGGAACATATTCCGCAGCTCTTGCACCACTTTTAGCAGCACGGTTCATCCCCGCATGTGCGGGGAACATCAATTTAACTCAAACGCGAGCAATGTAAGCTCCGGTTCATCCCCGCATGTGCGGGGAACATAACCAAAGAACGGGTTTCCAATACGCTATTACCGGTTCATCCCCGCATGTGCGGGGAACATTGCCCCCTGTCGCCTGGAGCAAATTGTTACACCGGTTCATCCCCGCATGTGCGGGGAACATTATATCAATACAGGGCTGCGCCGTTCTGAACTCGGTTCATCCCCGCATGTGCGGGGAACATACTTCTTATAACCTGCTGATTTATAAGTCAGTTTTCAAAGAACTGAAATCTACCAACAAAATTTCATGCAAAGTCAGATGCATCGCTACCTATTGATTCAGGTAAAAAAGAAACCAGCTTAATCCCATCCATTTCAACAGGAATTCGTCTGTTCGCTCCCAACGTCATAAAATCAAATCCAGATTCAGTATTCGTGTTCCACGCCATAACCGCATTTCCTTCACCTATTCCCTTTTCGACATTCAGCCAGATCATCTCCCGAACGCGCCGGCCGACATTGCCGACATAGACCCCTGCCCTCACCTCAAGCAGCCAAACCGCAAGCCTTCCCCGCAACCGGGGAGGCACATTCTCAACCACGATGACCAGCATCGCCTATTCCCTCCTTGTTCGGAATTGCCATCGGCACGGCCTCTTCATGTGCCTTCGGTTTTTCCATCCCACCTGCTGCAAGTATCTCTTCAATCGCAGGGATGATCCGGTTAAGAAGCCTGGACTGCCTGAAAGCATCTCTGCAGGCAAGCCGTACATCCCTCTCCGGCTCTTTCGGGTTCTTCGAAGCAATGCGGAACGCAACCGGCACAACGGTCTCGAACTTGAAAACATCTGCTATGTCGTATACAAAAGACTGAGGCTTGCCTGTATGAATAAACCCTACCGCAGGCGCATACCCTGCGGCAAGGATCGCTGCCTCGCAGATGCCGTAAAGACAGGCAGTCGCAGATGACAGACAGCGATTTGATATGTCGCCGCTGCCCCATTCATCATAATCGTAGTTCCTGGTCTTCCAGGAAACACTATACTGTTTTGCCAGAAGCTCATACATTTTTCTTACGCGCACCCCCTCAATGCCACGCAACTGTTCGATGCTCCGCTTTTCAGGAGGCGCCTCCTTAAAGCGCATTGCGTACATCTTTCGGACAACCTTCAATCTGGCATCATCGTCAAGCGCGATTTTCGCCTGGTATAAGAGCCGATCAGCACGCGCGCCGCCGGGCTGTCCTGAAGCATAAAGCCTGACACCGCCATCGCCGATCCAGACAAGAAGACAACCAACCCGTGACGCAAGCGTCACCGCTGCATGAGAAACCCTTGTACCAGGCTCCAGCATAATACAGGCAACACCGCCAACGGGGATATGAGTGCGCACGCCGTTTTTATCAACCACCACAAACGCCCCGTCCAGCACATCGAGGGTTCCCTTCTCGATGAAGATTATAGAAACACGGTCTTTCATCAGGGTTGGTTTGAGCTGAGGGAGAATAGGCTCTGTCATGTCCTATTTTTTCCTTTCCAGCCTTTTCCGGCTTTCCGGTTCGCTCAGGTAATTCTCGGATGAAATCACCTTTTTGCCTGTTTTCTTCTCCAGGTCTTCCCTTGCTTTCCCGGCAACCTCGCCGCCTTTGCGGGCTGAATGTTTGCTCTCATGAAACCCCTTTGCATCATCAACTCTTGTTATCTCTGTTGTCGCGGCTTCGCCGAGCATAGAAAAAATAAGTTCAAGATCGTTCATGTGATCACGTAGATTCTCGCGCTTCAGACCTTTCAGTTTCTTATGCCGGGATGGGGTTATGCCGAATGCAGCCTTGGCTATTTCAGCAGTAAGTATTTCGTATTCCCTTTTCTTCTTCACTTCCCTCTTTTTCCACTCGTCTGTCAGCTCTTCCCTGATGGCAATCCCGCGCATACGTTTTTCTATCCAGTCATCGGAATAGCCCTTAGCTTTATAGAGAGCCTTTGTCCTTTTTGTAGCAAGCTCAGGGTCTTCAATCTCCTGCACCCGCTCGTATCCGACCTTCGCCAGCCAGCGTTTGAACGGCTCGGCCTTAGGGGATGGGATCGATTGGATAAGCCGGAACATCGTTTCAGTATTGGCGCAATCTGTCTCGTAAAATTTGCCATCAGCAGACTGCATTTTCAGTTGTCCGATTTTTTCGGACAACTCATGATATCCCTCATCTGACAGTTTTTTCTTCAAATCACTCCAATACTTTCTCGGTCTTGCACTTCCGGTTAACGCCTCAATCACATCAACAACTGAAAACCACCACTCTTTATTGTGAATTATTCTCCTTACTTCTTTACCTTTAAAGACAGCAATATTTGATTCCAAACTTAATCCTCCTTTAGTTATTAGTTCATAGAGTCGCAGAGTTTTTGGAGTTCATAGAGTTTCTTGCACTCTTAACTCATTAAACTCTAAGAACTCTTCAACTTTCTGAGATAATTCGAGAAACCCATAATGAGCTTGGAAGTTTCGTCAGCATGTTTAAAAAGAGATTCAAATTGCTCATGGCTGACATATTCCTGATCAAGAGCAACATACAAAGCTGATTGGACCTCGGCTGTCGAACCATGTGCGATAACGAGAAACTGAATGAATTCTTTGTTTGTTTTTCTGGCAAAGCCTTCGGCAATATTTAACATTATCGAGACAGCAGCGCGACGAAGCTGGTCCCGTAAACCGTAATCTTTGGCAAACCGTCCATCGTTACTCACTCGATAGACCTCTTTAACCAGTTCTCTCGCCTTTTGCCATGCAACAATATCTTCAAATCGCTCAATCTTAGCCATTCAATTCTCCTTTGACTTAAAAAAGTTTGTGGAGTTTGTAGAGTTCATAGGGTTCTCTGGGTTTGTTTCTATCAACTCAGAAACGCCTTTACTCTACGAACTCTATAACACTATAAACTTTTTAACTCCTGTATCTTTTTTTGACTCTATAACTCTCTTAACTCTCCAACTCTATAAACTTTCTTACTTATACCCGCCTCACCAGCATAAGCCCGCAGCCGAAGGCCTGACATAGCTGATTATGATCCATGATGAACCTCTATTCTTCTCGGAGCAAAAAGTCTGCGATCTGAAGCAAAAGAAATCGGCTGATCCGGCAAGGAATCCCGACCTTCTGCAAACGTCTCGACCTCCTCTTGATAAGCTAAGGACTTAAGCGGTTTACCTCCAATAAGAAGACTTATCGCTTCGTCACGATTTTCCTTTACACCGACTAGCACCGGGGCGGTCGGAATGCACGTTTTACGCCCAAGCCAGATACCCCATTTAGGATCGGCAAGAGCTTTAGCAATATCAACCGAAAGAGCAGTATCTCCTTCAAGAATAACACCGAAGGATGCATCTGTCAGATACTGACGGTGCGTCAATACTGCAAGGGCCTGTCCATTTTTTACCCTTGGCTTTCCGTCTTCGGCAGATACCGTAATACTGTTTCTTTCATTGGGATCGTTTGGATCATAACCGCCTCCAACAGTGTGATAATCCTGCAATCTTCTGACAGGTAATTCCTTTTTTCTCCCTTGCCTTGGTATTGCAATCGCCGTCATTCTAACTTTACCAAACTGTTCAAGGAATTCTTTTTCATTGTCGCTGCCTCTTGTATATCCAAGCGCGGCACAACACATTCCTGCAATTGCGCTTTTGGTCGGCATAAGTCCAGTGTTGCGGCGGTTATACTGGCTGTCAAATCCCCATGATTGCAACGGGCCTTGCAATTGTAAAGTCAGAAAGCGTTTGTCAGATGACATGTTCCACCATCCC
The DNA here is from genome assembly GCA_021813425.1 of Nitrospirota bacterium. GTDB lineage: Bacteria > Nitrospirota > Thermodesulfovibrionia > Thermodesulfovibrionales > UBA6898 > JAKAKQ01. Next base: position 1,682 of record JAKAKQ010000394.1, on the reverse strand, counting down.
TTTGATGAAGGCGCTCAATCCAATATCGGGAATTGCTTTCTCATACACTGCCTGAATTCCCCATGTGTCTTTTAACTTTGCGTATTCAGTCTTCAACAACTTAATAGATTCTGCACTATAGCCCTCCGATGATTTAATTGGCGATTCAAAAGCGTTTACAAGTTGAATCGGGTGCCCCTTTTCACGAACAATGCCAAGAACAAAAGATGGGATTGTATTACCGTTGATAGTATTTTTGTGCGCGCCCGGAATTGCCTTGATTGTCGCCTCTACAAAGGTGCACACAACTGACTGCCTTTCTTCCTTGGACATGCTGGCAAGATGGTCTTTATCAGCAAGCATATCAAGGTTAAGAGCGGCAAAGCGATAGTATGTTGCTGAATTGAACTCCAGAGTGCCAGTCATGCCTGCTCCAGCTACCTCTTTAGGTTGTAAATCATCAACCGCAGCAAAGAAATCAATTTCATTGTCGACCTTGTGTGTGGAAAGAGCATGTGAAAACATGGATGCAGCCTCAACTGCAAGGGTTGGATCATTGGCGACCATGCGTCCGAAAAGTGCAATATCGGCAGCATCTTTAGGCAGGCATTTGACTTCCTTCTTTTCACCCTTGAATGCTTTTTCTATTGGTGTCTTAAGAATACCCGCCACAAGTTTTGTGAATTTCTTAACAGACAGTTTTTTCTCGCCTTTATTCTTTTTTGTGGGCTCTTCCTCTTCAACCTCTTCGTCACTTTCTTCATCCTTTGCTAACTTTTCTCTGTCAACTAGTGAAATTGCATCAACCATATTCTTTTTGTCGTCTCCGTCCAAAGAGTAAAGAAGCTTGGCAAATATTTTATATTCGAGCGGTGAGAGAAATACAAGGGTTTTTACTTTACCCTCCTGTTTTGGGTCAAGTTTTGCAAGATAGTGCCCCGCGCAAAAAGATAGCGCATTCGCTGTCCCTTCCGACTCTCCGAGTTGTCTGAGCTCAGAAGAAATTTTCTCAATGAACAACCGGCTCCTTTTTCCCTTGAACTGTTTTGATTTATCAATATCCTTCTCGGCCATCTCACGAATAGCCCTTTTCCACGATTGGCTTGATACTCGCGCTCTTTGAACGCCGCCGAAGATAGCTGTCTTAGGTGAATTAAGGTCATCCCGGTTAAGGCAAGCGACGGGCACAGACTGAATGATGTGAATTTCCAAATGTTTCATGTTTTTTCTCCTTTATGTAAGTTGTTGTTAAATTTTCACAGGTGCAAGCAGCAACAAGCCGAAGCCAAAGCCCTTTGCGCTGCCGACACCAGAGTGATATGTCTCTACAAAGCTTTCCTGATCTGTCACTTCAAGAATGCCTCGAAACTGCACGCCGCCGTGATATGCCGCATGCTCTTTGTTGGTCTTCTTATCCTGCTTGCGAAAATGGCTTTCCACCATTGGCCTTATTTCAAGCGGTTTATCTTCAACGATCCGAAAGCCGCCCGGTACATCTATCGTCGTTTCACCCTTGCGACAAATGACTGATCTGACCTTTCCCTTTTGAATAAGCCATGACCGCAATTCCTCAGATTCTACTATAGGGACCCGTTTCCCACGCAGCCATTTCCCATTGGGTTGAAGCAGGGGTTCTCCTTTGGAGTCTTTCTGCACAGCAGCCTTAACCGGATTGGCTCTCAGGTCAAAGGCATAATTCCTAT
>JAKAKQ010000265.1 GCA_021813425.1 Nitrospirota bacterium | reverse complement strand
CGTGCCCTGTCAACATGGAGCTTGATCTTCTTTATGGCATCTTCATATTCTGAATAATTCCTGATCTTATCTTTATCTTCTTCAGACAGCAGATCCTGCATCCAGCCGGCCTTTTCATTTATGACGGCAAGCGGGTTGTTAACCTCATGTGCAACGCCGGCTGCAAGGCGCCCTATGGCTGCCATCTTTTCCGTATGGACCATCTGATCATTATATGCAGCTTTAAGTCTGTCTGCTTTTTCTATTTTGTTTACAAGAAAATTCACAATTAAGACAGCAGCTGTAATGATAATGAGGGAACCGATAAAAATGATTAGAGTCTCGGTTCTTTTTGCCTTAAAGAATGGTGCGAGTTCAGATTTTGTATTAAATTTTACAACCAGTATCCATTCATTATCCTTGACCCATGTTGTTGCATAAAGGAACTTCCCCCCTTTTGTTTCAAGTTCTTCGACCTTTGTCCCCTGATGATAATATAGAAGCCGCCTTTCATCAGGAGATAGTTGATAGGTTCCGAAACGGCCTGCTGTTTGCAAAACACCTTTGCCATTTACTATGAATGCATCTCCCTTTTCTCCTATCTGGGCGGTTTTTACAAGCGAATCGAACATCTCTGAGTCAATTGTCGCCCTCAGTATCCATTTTCTCTGCGGCGCTGCTATCGCCACGATAAAATGTGGCATGTTCCTGTATCCAAGGAATACATCGCTGATATAATTTCCCTTTACCATGACCTGCTTGAACCAGTCTTCCTCATGATAATTTTTGTCAAAGACAATATCTCTGTAAGGTCCCACATAAGCGGTATGCTTCCCATCCTCACCTATAACCCCGATATCAACGATAGCGGCCTTCTTCTGTATTACCCTGAAAATCCCTTCAAGATTGTTTTGTTCCTTTAAATATTGAAACCCGTATAAGTTGGAAATAATAGAAAGGAATGAACTCTGTTCGGCAAGAAAGAAATTTATTACATCCTTCCTGTTTTCCACCATTCTCTGCATCCCACTCGAAATATTTTCCTTATAATATTTCTGATAATTGCTTGACGCAGTCCAGCTGAGGACAAACAAAGGCACCAGCGCTACTAAAAGAGTAATAACAACGAGGTTTCTTTTAAGCCTGTTATAATATTCATGCTGTTTTTTCTTCATTATTGATTAAACCTTATCAAATATTTCATTGATATTTTCCATTAATGACTTTATGTCAACGCACCTTGGCAGCAGTGCATCAACGCATAATCTGTTTTTTAATTCTTCATTTATTTTTGAGCTTTCTACGATCGCAGCCACTTTTATCCCTTCAAACTCATCTGAACTTTTCACGAGATGGCATAATTCGCAGCTTGCATCGGTAGAACCCACATCCAGAATGACAAGGTCAGGCTTGAAAACCAGCAGTTTCATCTTTGCCATAGAGCCGTAAGAACAGTAATCTATAATCAGATTCGCTTCTTTTTTCAGCCTCTCAAAAAATTTCATCAGGAACTTCAGGACGATCTCGTCCATTATCAGATCTTCCGCAAAAACAAAGAGTATTTTTCTGACTTTAATCGGAATGACGGAATCAGGGATATGCATGTTGTGGCGGACAAGGAAATCTATCAACTCGTCAATACGAACTTTCTTGACATTCCCCTCTACCCTGGCCACCTTAAGCCCCCTGCTTTCAACCCAGTTGTTAATCCTTTTAATAGGAGTGCCGCAATAATTCGATATCTGTTCAAGGCTTAACAGATAATCTCTTTTTAACAAATCTCTTTGTTTTGCCTGTTTCATATCTTTGTTCTCATATTTTTCATAAAGACTAATTAGAGTCTGTTTATAAACTAAACATGTTTGTCATTCCCGCAAGTGAAGCGCGTCGGGAATCCTTCCCAGGAAAGATTCCGGACAAGCCGGAATGACATACAAAAAGCAAATGACCAAGTTTACAAACAGACTACAATTAGCAACCAGCGTGCCTTATCTGAATGTTAGAGAAATAAATTTAAATATTAATTAATTTCAATGGGTTTTATAATTTAACTAAATTATAACTTTATGTTTTCTGGCGATCGGGTAAAAATAAGTTTGGGCATGTTCAGTAACATATTTTTGCTTGTATTAATTTTTGACTTATTTTTTCTATAGTTATTTTATGTCACAATTTGGTAACATTATCTGGAATGGGTACATTTATAGTGTCTGTTTATAAATTACCACCCCTGCCCCTCCTAAAATAGGAGGGGAGCTTAGGAATACACTGTTATAATAATTCCCCTCCTTGGTTAAGGAGGGGTAAAGGGGTGGTTGGTCAGCCTCCTTGATTAAGCCTGCCTGTCCGGTAGGCAGGGAGGGATAAAGGGGTGGTTGATCAGCCTCTTTGGTTTCCGCCCCAGCGAATCCGCTTGGGGTAGAATGGAGGGTTTGGGGTGGTTGGAGAATTTCTGAATTGGAAGCAGATAAAGAAAATTTAAATCCTGAAGAAAAGCTTATCCGTCTTCTTGAAAAACAGAAGAGGGAACTCGTTGTCAGGACATTACAGAAGCATGAAGAGATCAAGAGCGAAAAGGCATTCACTGATAAGCTCATAGCCAATGTATCAGATATCCTGATTGTTCTGAACACCGACATGGAAGTCATTAAAGTCAATAGTGAATTCACTAAGTTTCTCGGATACGATCTTGATGCCTCAAAAAGTCTTCATCTAAAAAATTTAGTTTCTCCCAACGGATTCCCAAGAATAAAGGAGCTCATACTCAAAGGAGAATTCAAGAATTTTGAGACAGAATTAATTTCCAAGAACGGCAGGAATTTTCTTGCAAGCATCAACGGCTCCACAATTGAAAGTGGAAAGGGGAACAGCAGAATGCATATATTAATCGCCAAAGATAAAACAGAGGTTTATGAAATGATGTCCAAAGTCCGCGAATCCCAGATACAGCTGATTCATTCAGGCAGACTCGCAAGTCTCGGGGAAATGGCAGCAGGTATCGCACATGAACTCACCCAACCCCTGAATGCGATACTGCTTTTTGCCAGAAACAGCATGAAGAGCCTTTCTGACAATAATATTAAAAACGACCTCGTAGAGGAAAATTTAACTTTTATCATTGACAGGGTAAAGAAAGCCAGCTCCATTATCAGAAGTTTAAAAAGTTTTGCAAGAAAAACCGAGGAAGAGAAGATCTTTATATGCATTAACTCCCTGATCAAAGACATACTGAAGTTTCTCGATGCCCAGCTCAGCCTCTCGGATGTTGAAGTAGAGTTAAATCTTGATGAAAATATACCTTCGATAATGGCCCATAATGTAAGACTGGAACAGGTTTTTCTTAATATAATCCAGAACGCTTTGCAGGCTATGGGCAAAACCGATACCCCGAAACTATCTATAAGGACTACAGTAGAAATTAGTATGGATCCAGGGAACCTGAAAAATAAGAATTATGTGGTTGCAAGCATAGCAGATAACGGAGAAGGCATATCACCTGAGATAAAGGCAAGGATATTCGACCCGTTTTTTACAACAAGAGAAGTGGGTTCAGGCATGGGACTGGGACTGTCAATAGTCGACAGGATCATCCGTGAACACTCAGGATTCATCAAAGTCGAAAGCTCGCCGGGGAACGGTTCATGTTTCCTCATATATCTGCCATGTGCGGACGGGAAAACAGCAGATGTCTGATAATGAAAAAAATAGTCCAGTCAGCGTCTTCAAGGTTGTTGTTGTAGATGACGATACCTTCATCCTTATTGCTATCAAGCAGACCCTGACCATGCATAATTATGAAGTAGACGTTTTTGATAAACCTTTAGAGGCATTGCATCATATCGAGAAGGGCAATTATCATGCTGTAATCGCTGACGTAAAAATGCCGAAGATGAACGGCATGGAACTCCTTTCAAAGGTCCATTCCATAGACCCTGACTTACCGGTAATAATCATTACCGGCCATGGCGATGTACCTATGGCTGTTACTGCTCTGAAAGAAGGAGCCTATGATTTTCTTGAGAAGCCCGTGGACGACAGCGTGCTTATCGCATCATTAAAAAGGGCTACCGAGAAAATGAGCCTTCTTGAGAAAAACCGGCAATTGACGCGATTATTAAGCCATGGGAAAGAGGGACGGGCTAAATTCCATAAACTTGTCGGGTTCAGCAGGAGCATGAGGGATCTCTATAACATGATCGAAATAGTCTCAAAAGAGGACTATCCGGTCTTAATTACAGGAGAGACCGGGACAGGCAAGGAACTTGTTGCGAACGCAATACATGAGCTCTCTTCACGCTGCGCTGAAAAGTTCATCCCTATCAATATGGGAGCGATCCCTGAAAATATGCTGGAATCAGAACTTTTCGGATATGAAGCAGGGGCGTTCACAGGAGCAAACAAGCGAAGCATCGGCAAGTTCGAATATGCCGGCAGAGGCACCCTATTTCTTGATGAGATATGCAGTATGCCAATGAATCTTCAGGCAAAACTCCTGCGCTTTATAGAGGAAAAAAAGCTTCAGCGTTTAGGCAGTAATGAATTCATACCGGTTAATGCAAGAATTATTGTTGCATCAAACAGGGATCTGAGGAAAGAGGTCGAAAAAGGCAGTTTCAGGGCTGACCTCTATTTCCGTCTCAATGTGATCCCGATCGATATTACCCCTTTGAGAGACCGCAGGGAGGACATCCCTCTCCTGGCCGATCACTTTATCAAGGAATACAACAGATCCCATGATCAAAAATCAATTCCTCTTAATGAAAACACTTTAAAATGGATGCTCAGATACGACTGGCCAGGCAACGTCAGGGAGCTTGAGAATTTCATTAAGCAACTCTGCCTTCTTGGGAACAATTCAGCCCTTGCCGGTCATGAGATAAAAAATCAGATTCTTTCCGGGAAAGTCCTGAACATTAATTCCAACTTGAAGGATTTCATCGAGACATCTGAAAAAGAGCATATTATAGATGTCCTCCGCCATCATAGCGGGCAGATAATTCCAACAAGCCTCAGCCTCGGCATCTCGAGAAAATCCCTGTATGAAAAGATGAAAAAATACAATATCCTGAAAGAAGATTTTAAGAATGCAAAATAATGGTTTTTGCCTGAGAAAAAGTTACTAACCGTCTCGAAAAAACAACGACATTATATATAAAATCCCTCCTAACCTCCCTTTGCCTAAGGGAGGAATAATACCCCTCTTTAGCAAAGAGGGGCGAGGGGAGATTTTTAGTCAATGTCAATTCTATCTCGAAACTGTTTATAACTAACAGGTTTATCTTGCATTGACCACTATGACAAATCCTGTGAACATCAATAAAGCGCCCAGCATCCTTCCTTTAATATCCTCTTCCCTGAAAAGCAGATAACCGTAAATTACGCCGATGAGAAGGCTCGTCCTCTTAACAGATATCATATATGCAACCTTTGTGAGCTTCATTGCAGTCATATGGGTTATAACCATAATGGAATAGAACAAACCCGGCAGGATTAGTGACCTGTATTTCCTTTCATTAACAAATCTTTTTAGATCACCCTTCCCCATCAATAAACCTATAGGCATGAAAACGATATTAAGGGCGATAAAATAGGTTATCCCGAAAAATAAAGGTGATGAATGCTCTATGGCCATTTTTCCAAGCGATGCTGTAATGCTGTAGAGTAGCGCGACACATATCATCAATATTGAACCTTTTTCTTTTTTTATCGCTTTGAAAGGCTCGAAAATCCCTTTTTTTACTTCACCTATATTCAGCAGATAACTTCCTGCTGCTATCAGGAATATCCCCGCTCCACCGATTAGTGATACCCTTTCTCCAAGAATAAAGTATGAAATAAAGATAAGAAATACCGGTGTTAGTGCCAGAAAAGGGAGGGTCAGGCTCAAAGGCGAGAGTTTGAGCGCCTTTATATAGAGAACGATAGTTATTATCTCAATAGGTAGGGCGATTAAAAAGGCCTTGTAAAAATCGCCATCAAGTTTCGGTATCGGGATAAAAATCCAGATAACTATCAGCAGAGGCAATGTGAATACGAGCCTGAACCATGCAACGAGATATTCGTTATTCTCTTTAACGGCCTTCTTTGCAAGAGCGTCGCTCGTAGCAAGCGAAAACGCCGATAACAATGACAGGATTACCCATAAATAGGACATTTTTTATTCTACATAATAAAACAGCAATTTATGATAAAATATTTCCATGAATAGGAATTTAAAAAATGACCTCGGCAGATTAGGCATCCTGGCTGTTTATCTGTTTGGTTCTATGTTTACAGGGAAGACATCTCCTGCAAGTGATATTGATTTAGGGATTGTGTTCAAAGATAATTTCATGCCTGAACACACAAAAGATATGTACATAAAGTTATACAAGATATTTTCAGAGGTTTATCCTTCATTCATTATTGATATTGTATTTTTACAGTCAGCCCCTCTTACACTTCAATATGATGCTATCAGGAACGGAAAAGTCTTATTCCAGGCAGAACCGGCGCTCAGGGCTGATTATGAGGCAAAGGTAATAAGCATGTATCTTGATTTTAAACCTGTTCTTAAGGTCTTTGATGATGCAGCTTCCATAAGACGTGCCAATGTATAAGGTTCCTCTTAACGCTGAATCTTTACAGAAAAGGCTCTCATACATAGAAGAGTCTGTACACAGTCTTGAAAGATTCAAGGGAATTCCATTAAAAAAGTTCCATGCCGATCCTGATAATTTCAGAATCGCATTTTATGACCTGCACAAGGCACTTGAAGCAGTCATGGATATAGGTTCTCATATACTGTCAAGAATTCCGGGTGCAAGACCTTCATCGTATAAAGATATACCTGCGCTGCTTGAGAAATACAAGATTATCCCTGCGAAATTTTCATCTGAAAAATTAGTTAAAATGGCCGGATATAGAAATCGAATGGTCCATTTTTATGGTGAGATAACAGAAAATGAACTGTTTGAGATTATCCAGGAAGATCTCGGAGACTTTTTGATGTTCTGCAAACATATAAATGCCCTTCTTAAAAACCCCGATAAATTTAATTTAAAAGCTGAATGAAAAAACTGACATACGCACTGATAATTCTGTTATTTTTTATATCCTGTGACCAGAAGCCGAAGAACCCGGTTTCCGAATACGGCAACACAATGATGGATTCATATCAGAAAGGTCAGCAGGCTGGAGAAATTGCAAACCTCGATGCAGTTAAAAAAGCTGTTCAGTCATATCACGCTGCAAACGATAAATACCCCCAAAGCCTTGAGGAGATAAAAGACCTGATAGGTTCTCAAGTAGATTTTTCCAAGTATGATTATAATCCTCAGACAGGGGCTGTAAGCATTAAGGACAGATAGCTTTTATGGGAAAAC
>JAKAKQ010000325.1 GCA_021813425.1 Nitrospirota bacterium | reverse complement strand
AGGGCCGAGGTTGATTTTATTATTAACAGAGGAGATGAAGTCATCCCGGTTGAGGTAAAATGCAGGGAGATGAAGGGTAAAGAAATCGGCCGCTCGCTAAGAGGGTTTATCAGCAGATATAATCCGAAAGAGGCTTGGGTTGTGAATATAGGTTTTAAGGATGAGGAGAAGATAGGAAAAACAAGAGTAAGATTTATTCCGGTTTTTGAGATACTGTGAAATGCAAAAATTGTATTGACTTTTACACTGTTTATTGGTATATACAATAACATTACATCTGGGGAGCCTGTTTAAAAAAGGCGGTGGAGATTAAATTCTGGGCAAAAAAGAACCGTATTCAGCAAATTAGCATACAGAATCATTATTCTATCCACTGCTTAAGACGTACCCATGAAAGTTTCCTTTATGAATCCGGTAATCACAATCCGAGGCTTGTTCAGGAACAACCCTGCCATTCAAGTATCAGAACCTCTCAGGTTTATGCCGGCTTAATGAAAGAAAAAGTCAAAAAAGCCGTGGAATACTTAAAAGGAATTTTGCAGTATCGGCTGAGGATAGAAACGGAGGGATAGATTATGTTAATGGCAAATAGGTTTTTGAAATATTTGAGAAATAATTTTATCAATATTTCTAAAAGGCAGTTGGTCTTTTTATTCTGGTTAACTGTTTTTATAGCCTTTATCCCAAATATACTGTATGCCCACGATAATATCGAAGTCCATCCATATATCACAGAACAAGCCTTCTATGTTTGGCCAGATGACAAATCTCATGAAATTTATTTTTATCTTGGTGAAGATTATCGGTTGCCCAGTTGTGAATGGTGGAATATAGCCTGCCAAGATTATATGTGCGAGCTTGCAAAATCTGGCAAGTTAATAACAGAAGGAACAAAAGAGGAAGATGACTATGATCCTGTTACCTATCTCTGCAATAATGATTACTTCATTGGTTATTTTCACCATTTTTATCAACCGGATTGGTCTGAACCGAATGGATTGTTCACTGATATTTATAACACAGGCGCTTTAGCATATGCACGTCTTTATTGGAATGAAATTAAAAAAATCTATCCAGTAAATAAAGAGATGGCTTATTGGTATTTAGGAAGAATAGCGCACCTTTTAGCAGATGTATCAGTCCCAGCCCATGTTCATAATGATCCTCACGATCCTGTTAGCGGGTCGGATTCCTATGAAAATTATATAAAGAAAGATGAATATGGGACTAAATATTGGAAACAATGGAAAACTTATGATGCTAAAAAATTAGATTCGATTCCAGAAACCTCGATTCCAGAAACATGGAAACTTGAAGATCTATTCTGGAATTTAGCACAGCGCACACAGTACTTCCCAAGTGACAATTATGATGGTAATACTACTAATGCCGACCTTAGCTGGTTCTCTGGTTGGCCGGATACTAAAAACTGGCGGAAATGGAGTATTGTGGATGATTATATTGAGAATAGCAATTTGCTAAAAATTGGGGATAAACTCATGCCTCTTGCTATTCAATATACCGCTGCGCTTTATAAACTTTTCTGGAATGAAACTCATCCTGTAATTACTCCGGATATAAAGGCTAACAGCTCAGACGGGCCTTTAAATATAACTACAAATGACACCCTTTCAATAACTGTTTCGCTTGGTCCAGGAAGCCTTGAAGGAACTAACGCTGACTGGTGGGTTGTGGCAGATACACCTTTTGGTCTTTATTATTATGTTTACCCAAGTCAATGGAATATGATTTCAGGTTTAGACTACATTTTATGGGCTTATAAAGGTCCTCTTTTTAATCTTCCGTCAACTGAACTTATAAATGTTATGGATTTGCCAGCAGGAACATATACAATATACTTTGGCGTTGATACTGTTATGAACGGGCAATTAGATTTTGACTACCTGTATTATGACAGTGTTGTAGTAAATGTAACAGCTAGTAATATCACTCCTCCCGCAGCCCCTGACTTAGTAGTTTCAGGTTCGGTCAGTGTGAGTCCAAACCCTGTAACAGTAGGGAGCAATGTGACCATTAGCTATACCGTGCTGAACCAGGGTACTGCCAATGCTGGCGCTTCAACTACAAAGATCCAGATTAAGAACACCTCCACAAATATACTGCTGACAGAGGGTTATTTCAGCACTTCAGCCATTTCTGCCGGCTCCTCTACCATAAATGAAAGTCACTCTCTTCAGATACCTTCTAATGCCGCCACCGGTAATTATACTGTTTATATTATTCTGGACACTCAGAACTCGATAGGCCAGTCCGACACCTCCAATGACTATGCCAGCGCTGGACTTTCAATCGGATCGACAGGTGGTGGTGCCCTTCAAGTAACCCCGATCGATAGATTCGATTCATCCGGTCCTCAAGGCGGTCCATTCAATCCTCTAAGCAAAACATACACCCTTTCAAATACCGGGGTTTCCTCCATTAACTGGACAGCATCCAAGGGACAAAACTGGGTCAACTTATCATCAACCAGTGGCACTATATCGCCTGGCGGAAGCACTCAAGTCGTAGTATCAATAAACAGTAGTGCCAATAGTCTTACATCAGGTAATTACGTTGATACTGTAACTTTTACAAATACTACTGATGGAAATGGGAATGCAACTCGAACAGTAAACCTGACGGTGACCTATAGCACTCCTACGATTACCGTTGGACCCACATCATTGAACTTTGGAAACGTTCAAGTTGGGACTTGTAGCACGGCTGTTTTCGTTATTCAACATGTATTAGGGACTGGGACTGCTTCCGGGAACGTCAGTGCAAGTCCAAATCCACCATTTAGTATTTTGTCAGGTAGTAGTTTTTCCGTGTCAAATGGATCGGCTGCAAATGTAACCGTTCAGTTTTGTCCGACAAGTAGTGGAACGTTCAACGGAACTGCAACAGTATCGAGTACTGCAACCTTTATAGGAACCAATACTATTGCCCTTACAGGGACAGGCTACAACAGTTGCACTTATTCTATTTCACCAGCAAGTCAATCGTTTGGTTCAAGTGGAGGATATGGAAGCGTAAGCGTAACAACATCGAGTGGATGTAGCTGGACAGCGAGTAGTAGCTATAGTTGGATAACTATTACTTCAGGCAGTAGTGGGGGTGTCAGCGGGACTGTGAATTATTCTGTGGCTTCTAATAGCAGTACAAGTTCGAGGACAGGGACAATAACTATAGCAGGACAGACTTTTACATTAACTCAGTCTGGAGCGCCTGCAAGTAGTTGTTCAGAGGTTGAGCCAAATGATTCCTCCTCTCAGGCAAATCCACTGACATTAAATGTGGGTTGCACGGGAAAGATTTCATCGAGTACCGATAAAGACTGGTTCGATGTATACGTCAGTAGTGGAACGACAATAAGCTTCACACTAACAGTCCCTGCCGGGCTTGATTACGATATGGCATTATACGGTCCGGATAGTTCGAATTCATCACAACATTGGCTAAAAGAATCTACAAATCCTGCTGGACAAAACGAAACAATTACTTATACGACCACTGCAACAGGATATTTTGCTGTACAAATATATGGATATCAAGGAGCATATTCTACAACCAGTGCTTATACTATTACTCGCTCTCAGTAGATCGGTATGATATTTATGAGTATATATGAATTTTACAGCGAACACCTTATCAAAGCATGTTATCTCATTCACAAACATAAAGGCGCAGATGCCGAAGTGAAAGAGGCAGCGATTACATAAACAAATAATCTGTCTGTTGCTGGCAGAAAAGAAAAAAGGAGATGATTATATGAAAAAGGTAGCATTGATAATTCTTTGTCTCGGCATGTTTTTGGTTGGCTTACTGACAGGAACAGTTATTAAGATTGAAAAGGCTGACGCAGGGAAGGTGATTCAATATAAGATAACTTTCATAAAAGACACTGATAGCAAGGATGATATTGAAAAGATGCTGAACACACACGCAAATCAAGGATGGAAATTACACAGCCAGTGGGGTGTATCTTTTATCTTTGAGCGATGAGTTGATCACTCTCTGATGTATAAAAGAGTCATAGACATAAAGGCTCAGAGGCCGAAGTGAAAGGAGATTTCTATAGCCGAAATGTTATTTTTTTACTCTGTAACGAGTTGGCTCGAGAATTATAAGGGAATGCAAGATGACTTGCGGAGAAGCGGTTGTGAGAAATAACTCGATGATCCTGTTTATTTCAGCAGATACATGCCCTGATGTCCTCATCCGTCACCGGAGGATATTCGGTTTTGATTTCATCATAGGTCATACCCGCAGCAAGAGAATCGAGGATCACAAATACGGGTATCCGAGTTCCCTTAATGCAGGGTTTACCGTGACACACAGCAGGGTCTATGGTTATTCGTTCGAGAAGCATCTTATATTTAGAATATTAAAATATTGCTTTAAAAGCAAGGTTTTTCCAGCATGTATTTTTACCTGGCGAAAGATGAGGCAAAACCATGCCTTTTTTAAGAAAACGGACCTAAAGGCTCAGAAGTCGAAGTGAAAGATAGTCTGTCAAGGAGAAAAACATGAACAAGAAAAGATTTTTCTTAATTATTACTTTCACGTTCCTGATGATGTCTACCGCACTTGCAAAGGACGTCCTCACAAACGAAACTGTCGTTCAAATGGTCGAACTGGGATTGAATGACGAAGTGGTCATTTCGAAAATTACAAATTCCACCTGCTATTTTGATACTTCCACCGAAGCCCTGTTAGATCTTAAGAAAAAGAAAGTGCCTACCGATATAATTAAAGCAATGATTGAAAAAAGTTCGACTTCAGCTGCAAAGCCAAAATCCCTGATACCGGAAGGAGAATTTTTTTACAAGAAAGGAGAGGAATATAAAGAGATGGTTTCTGTGCGAGTGGCTTCTGCTGTCTCTAACAGAAAACGATGGATTCCTTTTGCAGGGCCTTTTTTAAATTCCGAGATTTTTTTATTTATAGCAGGTGAAAAAGCCACATTGAGATTATCAGAGAAAAAACCTGTTTTTTATACCAGAATTGAGCCGTCGTTCATAAAACTTGTGTTTCTCGGTTATCACAGAGACAAAGAAAAACGCTATGTTGTTTATGAAGATGATTATTCCGACAGGGAAATTCAGATCGATTCCGAAATTCTGGACGATAAAGTCTATAAAATTATACCGGCAAAAGAATTAGCTCACGGTGAGTATGCTTACTTGGTGGGTAATACAAATTCGGTGAGCTCTGCAGGATTTGTTGTAATGTTCGGGGGCAGCAATACCAAAGCATATGATTTTGGAATTACAGAATAATTCCCAAACCTTTTTGCATAGAGCTTAAACCTTGACTTGTTTTACGATTAACTGCTATTAATATCACATGCAGTTAAATAAGGAATTAAAAAGTTCGTTGAAACGGGAATATAGCCTCTGCTTGAATGCCGTAGCTTTTTACAGGAATGCCTTAAAAAACTTTGAAAAAAAGTATAATCTCTCCACCAATGTTTTTTTAAAGAAATTTGAAACAGGCAAATTAGGAGATGAAGCTGACTTTTTTGACTGGTATGCCTTTGCCAGGCTTTTTCATCAATGGCAGAATACCCTTACCGCTCTTCGTTCTGCCTCTAAATGATACGGCAGTTTGTAAATGACATCGAAAGACAATTTTCTTCAAGCCCCTATATCTTCTACCTAAATCCGGAAACATGGCGTAAAATATTCGTATGATAAATAAAGAAAACATATTGCTTTTCTTCAGGGAAAAGACATCCAGACCTTTGTCTTTCAGGGAGATCGCTCATCTTATGGAACTCAGCAGGCCCGAGGCCAGGGCGCTGAAAAGGGTCTTAAGAGAGATGCTCCACAGCGGCGAGATTATCCTGACCCGCAAAGGGCTTTACGGTCCTGCAGTGGACATGAACCTTGTGACAGGATATTTTGATGCGCACAGGGACGGATATGGGTTTGTGGTCTCTGAAAAACCCGGGGAAAGGGACATATTTGTACCGCCCGGGGGTACACTGGGCGCGATGAAGAGCGACAGGGTTATTGTCAGGGTCGAGAACTGGGAAAAACGCGAGGGGAGGATTATAAGAATTCTTGACAGGGCATATACGAGGTTTGTCGGGAGACTCGATATCACCAGGACAGCGATTTATGTCAGGCCGAAAAACAAATCCATACCGTTTGATCTTCATATAGCGCCAAAGGAAAGGGGCAAGGCAAGGCATGGAGATAATGTAGTGGCAGAGATCATCACTTATCCGACCGGGAAGAGGCCGCCTTCAGGAAAGATAATAAAGGTGATCGAAAAAGCAGAAGACCCCAGATCAGACGTTGATGCAATAGTTGATGAATTCAACCTGCCGGGAAGATTCCCTAAAACTATTACTGACGAGGTGAAGATTTTAACTACCCCCCCTTACCCCCCTCTGCCAAGGGGGGGTGTTAAACGAAAAGATCTGGCCAATCTTCCCACGGTTACCATAGACGGTGAAAGGGCCAAAGACTTTGACGATGCGGTATCTGTCAGCCTTACCGAACACGGCTACAGGCTGTGGGTGCATATCGCTGATGTCGGGTTCTATGTATCATGGGATTCAGGTATTGATATCGAGGCAAGAAAACGCGGTACGAGCGTGTATTTCCCGGACAGGGTGATCCCCATGCTTCCAAAAGAATTGTCTGAAGACCTCTGCAGCCTTAAGCCCGGTGTCGAGAGGTTTGCCTTTACTGTTGAGATGGATTTTGACAGGTACGGCAGGAGGCTGGATGCGAAGTTCTATCCGAGCGTGATAAAGAGCAAAGAAAGGATGACTTATACGTCTGTAAGAAAGATATTGATAGACCAGGATGCGAAGGAACGTGCGAAATATGATTACCTCCTTAAGGATTTTGAGTTGATGGGGGAGATATGCAGTGTCCTGAGATCAATCAGGCTTGAAAGAGGGAGCCTCGACTTTGACCTGCCTGAGCCGGAAGTCGTCCTGGACATGCAGGGTAATCCAGAGGCGATCTTAAGGGCCGAGAGAAATTTTGCCCATATGATCATAGAGGAATTCATGATCGCTGCTAACGAGGCCGTCGCGGAACATCTCGAAAAATTCGGAGTACCCAGCCTTTACAGGATACACGAAGAACCTGATCCCATGAAACTCGAGGATATTTTAAAAGTGGTTAAACATTTCGGCAGACTTGGGAAAAAGACATTTAAGCCAAAAGACTTTTCAGCCCTCCTCAGATCGATAAAAGATACGGCGGAAGAGGAGGTCATAAACTATATAGTCTTAAGAAGCCTTAAGCAGGCCCGATACTCCTCAGACAATGTGGGCCACTTTGGACTTGCATCCGGATCTTACACCCACTTTACCTCTCCGATAAGGCGATATCCTGACCTTGTTGTCCACAGGATATTACGGGAAGTAATTACAAAAAAACATCTGTCTGACAAGAGGATGCAGGAACTCGAAACGCTGCTGCCTGACATCGCCTTCAGTTCATCGCGCCTGGAAAGGCTTGCAGATGAAGCAGAAAGGGAGGTGATGGATGCCATGAGGGTCTGGTTTATGAAAGACAGGGTCGGAGACGAATTTGATGCCAGGGTTACCGGGGTGACGCCATATGGGCTTAAGGTAAGATTGAAGGAATTTTATATAGACGGTTTTTTACATGTCTCTTATCTTACGGACGATTTCTACCAGTACGATGACAAAACCATGCGTCTTTGCGGCAGGCATACCAGGCGTTCCTTCAGGATCGGACAGGATCTGAGGTTAAGGGTTGACAGGATCGATATGGAGGAAAGAGAGATAATTTTCGGTATTTAACGTTCCCTTGACAAAACAGTTATAAAGGGAATATGATTCAGAAAATGCAGCCTAAATCCCGGATACGGGATGCGGGGGACCCAGAACATGGGGCGTATTCTTCAAGAGTCTTTGACTATTGAAGATAGGGCACTTCCAGTCCCGAGCCCGTCAGCTAACCTCGCAGGCGTTTGGGAGGACAGAGATTCATGAAAAGCAGTAATCTGATTAAATCCTTAAAGGCAACCCGCCCTTTTTAATCCAATAAAAAAATCATGCGCGAAAAACAGATCACTGCAAAGGGCATCATTAAATCCCTCGGCCTTGTCTTTGGAGATATCGGGACAAGCCCCATTTATACATTAACCGTGGTCTTCCTTTTGATGCAGCCGACAAGGGATAATGTCCTCGGTGTTCTTTCCCTGATAGTCTGGACCCTGGTGACCCTTGTGACGGTACAGTACGCATGGATAGCGATGAGCCTCAGCAGAAGGGGCGAAGGCGGTACCATCGTGCTTAAAGAGATACTAACCTCTCTTCTGAAGTCTGGAAGGAGCACTGGTTTTGTAATGATGCTGTCCATCGTCGGTGTTTCACTCCTTATCGGAGACGGTGTAATCACACCTGCCATTAGTATCCTCAGCGCTGTGGAGGGTTCTCTGCTGATACCGGGGCTTGAAACCCTTTCCAAAAATTCAATTGTACTGATTGCCGCGATAATTGCATTGGTGCTTTTTGTGTTTCAGTACAAGGGGACAGAGAAAGTTGCAGGTGCTTTTGGCCCGATTATGCTTGTATGGTTTTCATCTCTGGCATTTATTGGCATATTGGCTGTCTTGGAGGCACCGGAGGTGCTTCAGGCGCTGAATCCTTATTGGGGATTGAAATTTTTTCTTAACAACGGCATAGCCGGATTTATCGCCCTCGGTGAAATAATCCTTTGCGCAACAGGCGGGGAGGCTCTGTATGCAGACATGGGGCATCTTGGAGGAAAACCGATAAGACAGGCATGGGCAGTTGTCTTCTTCGCACTTGTGCTGAATTATCTGGGACAGGGGGCCTTTCTGCTGAGGCACCCCGATGCTAAGAATATACTTTTCGAGACGGTTTTTCACCATGTCAGGGCCGCCTATGTGCCTTTCCTTCTTCTGAGCATTTCAGCAACTGTAATTGCATCCCAGGCCATGATAAGCGGGATGTTCTCGATAGTCTATCAGGGAATAACTACAAGGATTATGCCTATGTTCAAGGTTGATTATACCTCTGTTGAGAGAAGGTCGCAGATATATCTCGGCTCTGTCAACTGGTTTCTGCTCCTTTCGGTGCTTTTTATCATGATGGAGTTCCAGGAATCAAGCCGTCTTGCTGCAGCCTACGGTCTTGCGGTTACAGGCACGATGACGCTGACCGGCATTATGATGACATGGATATTTTATCTGAAGAAAAAAAAGGTGCTTTCGGTTATATCCCTTTTCGTGACCTTTGTGGATGCTGCTTATCTCGGTGCGAATTTCTACAAGATACCACATGGAGGTTACTGGTCCTTAATAATCGGCTCGATCCCGTTTGCGATGATAATCCTCTATAAAGAAGGTCAGAAGAGGCTTTACAGGATGATGGATTTTATACCTCTTGAAGATTTTCTCCTTAAATTCAACAGGGTATATGAAACCACTGAAAAGATTTACGGTACGGCCTTATTCCTTATAAGAGATATAAAGGAGATCCCATTTTACATTACACAGACGATGTTCTATCACGGCATTTTGTATGAAGACAATATCTTCGTATCGATCATCAAAAGGGAAGACCCTTTCGGCGTGACGGGCTTTTTCAAGGAGGATATTTCGAAAGGTCTCAGGTTATTCGAAATACAGATGGGATATATGGAAGTAGTTGATATAGAGGAGATACTAAGGGAAGCAGGTGTGGAGGAGAGGTCTGTTTTTTACGGGGTAGAGGATATCACTACGAGCAATCCCGTATGGAAGGCGTTTTATTTCATAAAAAGGAATACCCCGACATTTATACGGTTTTACAAATTCCCTCCAAAGAAACTACATGGTGTGCTGACAAAGGTTACGATGTAAAAGCGTGCTGATAGCCATCAAGCTATCAAGCCATCAAGCTGACAAGCTGACAAGCTGACAAGCTTATTTGTATTATATCTATTAAGGATGAATCAGCTCAAGAGAACCCTCGACAGATTCTATAGGGAATATAATTTTCAGGAAAGGGTGATGCACGATCCCATTGAATTCCCGCACAGGTACAAAGACCCTTTAGATATAGAAATTGCCGGATTTATTTCCTCATGTTTTGCATACGGAAGGGTCGATCTGTTTAAAGGTGTATTGGAAAAGATTTTATCTGAGATGGGACAAAACCCATATGATTTCCTGATGGATTTCAATATCAGGAGGCACAGTAAGTTATTCGAGGGTATAAGTTACAGGTTCAATAAGAACGAAGACATTATCTGCATATTGTTTATTCTCCATAAGGTGTTAAGAACAAATGTTTCTATCGAAAATGTCTTTAAAAAATATTATAAGCCTGATGACAGGAATATAGAAAACGGTCTTTCAGGTCTTATGGCTGAATTCCTGAAGATAGATACTTCAGGAGTTTATGGAGAAAATATAAAACCAAAGGGACTGATTCAGTTTTTCCCTTCACCTGTAAATGGAAGCGCATGCAAGAGGCCAACCCTTTTTCTTCGCTGGATGATAAGGGACAGGGACATAGATTTCGGAATATGGAATGATATCCCGAAGAACAGGCTGGTAATACCTCTTGATATCCATATAGCAAGAATATCGAGGTGCCTCGGTTTTACAAAGAGAGGCGCGCAGGACTGGAAGACGGCTGTCGAGATCACTGAGGCCATGAAAAGATTAGACCCTGAGGATCCTCTGAAATATGATTTTGCCCTTTGTCACCATGGCATTTCAGGCATGTGCAGGAGCAACAGGAAAGATAGCGCATGTAATGAATGCGTTTTCAAGACTTGTTAGTACTCATTTCCTGTTTATTGCATCCATCAGGTCTTCTGCCCTTATCGGATCGAGGCCTTTAAGTACATCGTATTCTTTGAGAGCTGATTTCCTGTCTCCTGTCATTATATAGACAAGTCCGAGTGCGGAATGTGCCTTTGCAAGAGAAGGATCTGCCGAAATGGATTTCCTGTAACCTTCAACAGCCTCCTGATATTTGCCCATCTCGCCGTATGCCCAGCCAATGCCGTAATATGCATCTGCATATTTAGGATATATTTTGACAGCCTGTTTGAATGCCTTGACTGCTTCCTGAAACTTTTTGGTCTTGCTGCAGATAACTCCGAGACTGTAAAAAAAGAGCGGATCATCTGGCTTGATCTTAATTGCCTGCTTGTAGGACTCAACAGCCTCATCATACATATTTAATCTTTCATAGGAAGCGCCAAGATTAAAATGTGCATAAGGATTGTCAGGGATGATATCGATCGCTATCCTGTATACCTCGACAGCCCTGCGGTATTTGCCGTCTTCATAATATTTGCCTCCGGCCTTTAAATATCCGGCGGCTTCTTCCTCCCTTTCTCTCGTGAGGCTGGAAGTCGAAGTTGTTGAACAACCCGCCAGCAGTACGAAGATCAGAAAACAAGAAAGCAAGTTGTAGCGATGAAAAAGATCTAACCTGCTTAATTCATAAATTTTTTCGAATACAGAAAGGACGTAGTATTTGAGCGGTTTTATTTGGCCGATACTCAAACAGCATGTATTTTGATAAATAAAGAGGGCAAATACCTCGGAGGTCGAAGACCGAGAATGAGCGAGGATACTATGTCCTTTCTCTATTATCATAGTTTATGAATAATCTGGGCTAATACTGAAACAGGCTTAGAACTTGAATTTTCAGTAACCAACAGGAACGCCTGCCTCATATAATTTCTTTACAATCCCCAGTTCGTCAAAGGACAGCAAGGCAGGAATCGAGATCATGTTAGACCTTATAAGCGGCTTAAAATCCCCGGTCTCTTTTATAAACCCGATTTCCATTATTACGTTTCTGCCGTGCATGTTAACCTCGAAGAAACCGCTTCCAACGCGGTTGTTTATCTTTATATCAACGAACTTCCAGGCATTACTGCCGTCAAATTCCATATCTGTAACATCATAAACGCGGATATTCAGATGCCCTTTATGTTTTGAAATGTCATCCTTTGTTATCTCCCAGCTTGCAAATATGTAATTAGGGTCAACAGCCATGATAAACAATTCATTTTCTCCATACTCAACAGGAAGCTCGTGATACATGACTTCCTGAACAATCTCTTCGATCTTTTCTTCCCCGGGAAGGAATATTTTAAGAGGGGTCTTTTCAGGTCTTTCAATTTTTTCAGCAGCCTTTAAGGAAACAACTGCCTTCCCCTTCACTGTTTTCTTTTTAGGGAGCGAAATCTGTTTCGTGGTCTTTATTTCAGGGACAGCCAATTTTTTCTTTTCAACTGTCTTTATCTTTCCCTCTGTCTTCTTTTTTAATCTTGCCTTAGCTTTTTCCTTGACTTCGGGCTTTTTTGTTTTTATGGCTTTCGGCCTTTCCTTAACCTTTGCCTCTGTCTTAGTCTTTGTTTTTACTTTTTCCTCTGCCTTTATCTTTTTTTCAGCTTTAGCCTTTACCCTGACCTCAGGCTTTTTGGTTGTTATGGATTTTGTCTTTTTCTTAGCCTTAACCTCAACCTTGGCCTTGCTCTCTCTGGCTTTTGTTTTCTTTACCTTTACCTCCGCCTTTATTTTTTTCTCGGCCTTAGTTTTTACCCTGACGGGCTTTTTTGATTTTATAGCTTTTGGTTTTTCCTTAACCTTAACCTTAGCCTTTGCCTCTGTCTTAGACTTTGTTTTGGTTTTTATCTCTTTAGCTTTTTCTTTTTTAATCTTAACCCCGGTCTCTGTTTCTTTGGTTTTGATTTTTTTTGCCTTTACTTCTGCCTTTACCTTTTTTCCGGTCTTGGCCTTAACCGCGGGAATTTTTTTAACGGTCTTTTTTGTCTTTTCAGAAACAGTCTTTGCCGTTTTCTTAACAGCGGGTTTTTTTGGTCCTTTCTTTGTTCCTTTAGCTTTCATATATCCCCCTCGTGCTATATTCTATCAGATTTAGGGCAATGTTGATATAAATTTTCAATGAGCCTCTGCCCAGTTCTTGCCGGAGCCCATTTCGACCTTTACAGGCACAGAAAGCTTCACCGCGCCTTCCATCTCTTCCTTTACGATGATTTTAACGATATCCAGTTCTGATACAGGAAGTTCGAACAGGAGTTCGTCGTGCACTTGAAGGATCATTTTTGCATTGACAGATTCCTTTCTGAATCTATTCTGTATGTTTATCATGGCGATCTTGATGATATCTGCGGCAGTCCCCTGTATCGGCGAATTTACAGCAAGCCTTTCACCCTGCTGCCTGATATTCCTGTTCGGGTTTTTCAATTCAGGCACCGGTCTTTTCCTTCCAAGCAGAGTGCATACATATCCACTTTCTTTTGCCTCAGAAAGTATTTTTTCTGTATATTCCTTAACACCAGGATGGCGTTCGAAATATTGTCTGATATATTTTTCCGCATCTTTCCTTTCTATATTCAAGGTCTCTGAAAGCCCGAATGCAGATATCCCGTATATTACTCCGAAATTTACTGTTTTGGCAGTCCTCCGCATATCAGAAGATACTTTATCAAGCGGGACACCATATAATTCAGATGCTGTCCGTGTATGTATATCAAGATCCATTTTAAAGGCATCGATAAGGCCTTTATCCTGGCTCAGGTGTGCAAGTATCCTTAATTCAACCTGGGAATAATCTGCAGAAAGAAGCAGTTTGCCTTCTTCTGCTATAAACGCCTCCCTGATGCGCCTTCCCCATTCTCCCCTTATAGGGATATTCTGGAGATTAGGGTCGCTGCTGCTCAGCCTGCCTGTTGCGGTTATGGTCTGATTAAAGGAAGTATGTATCCGGCCTGTTTGGGTATTTATGATACCAGGAAGCACATCGAGATATGTTGTCTTGAGTTTGCTCAGGCTCCTGTAATTCAGGACCTCTCTTGGAAGTTCATGCACCTCTGCGAGTTCTTCGAGTACTTCCATGCCAGTCGAAAAGCCGGTCTTTGTCTTTTTGGTAGGATTAAGCCCGAGGCTCTGGAACAGGATCTTTGCCAGCTGTTTCGGCGAGTTGATATTAAACTCCTCTCCCGCAAGGAAGAATATTCTTTTCCGGATACTGTCTATCTCAACGGAAAGTTCCTTCGACAGATTATTCAGCATCCCGGCGTCTATCCTGATCCCGGCCTTCTCCATATCAATGAGCACTTCGATCAAAGGCATCTCGATATCAAAATATATATCTTCGAGTCCGTTCTCGATAAGTTTCCTGAAGAGTATCCCCTTCAGTTCAAAGGCGAGGGCGGCATCTTCCGATGCATAAGCTGTAGCCTCTTCAATCGTAACATCTGCAAATGACTGTCTTTTTTTCAGGACCTCCATGAAAGACTTTTTCCTCTTTGACAGATATTCGAAAGAGACCTCATCGAGACTGTGGTTTGGCTTGTTCGGGTTTAAAAGGTATGCGGCTATCATCGTATCAAAGAGTTTTCCTGATATATTCACCCCATCCTGTCCGAGAATCATTATGTCATACTTGAGGTTATGCCCTATCTTTGATATCCCCTTATCCTCAAATATTGGTAAGAGTATATTTACCATATCTCTTTTTTCTATCTGTTCCCCCGGACCTTCCAGTGAGACCGAATGTGCAACAGGGACGTAAAATGCCCTTTCTTTTTCGTTGCAGAGTGCAAGTCCGACAAGGCTGTCTGTCAAGGGATTTCTTCCTGTAGCCTCTGCATCGAATGCGATCTCATCTTTTATTGAGGACACAAACTCTTTAAGTCTGCCGATTGAACTTATTGTTTCATGCTCCCGTTTGACAGTCTCTGTTGATGGTATAAGCTTCATCAGACTTGTAAATTCAAATTCTCTGAAAAGCTGAAGTAAAGAAAGCCAGTCCGGCTCACCCAACCCGAATTCTTTCAGATCGATATCAAGAGGCACAGCAGTATCGATGGTCGCGAGCTTCTGGCTAAGGCGGACAATGTCTCTGTTTTCTGATACCATTGTCCTCAGCCTTTCCTTTTTTATCCTCTCAGGATGCTCGATGAGTTCGTCAAGAGTTTCAAAAGACAAAAGCAGGTCCTTTGCTGTTTTCTCACCCACACCCTTTATCCCTGGTATGTTGTCAACAGCATCGCCTGTAAGCGCCATGAACTCTGTTACTCTTTCAGGCCCGACCCCGAACTTTTCTTTCACATAATCCTTATCAAGCACCCTGTCTTTCATCGGGTCGTATATCTTTATGTTTTCATCAACGAGCTGCAGCATGTCCTTGTCGGCTGTCACGATGAATACCTTTGCCCCCTCTTTCCCTGCCCTCTTTGCGACTGTACCGATAAGATCGTCAGCCTCGTAACCAGGGACTTCGAATATGCTGATATTGAAGGCGGATATCATTCTTCTGATATGCGGCAGTTGCTGTACGAGGTCGGACGGCGTCTCGGGCCGTTGTGCCTTGTAGTCTTTAAATATCCTGTGTCTTTCAGTCAATTCGGGTGAATCGAAAGAGACAACAAGACCTTCGGGTTTTCTGTCTTTTATGATCTTCAGCAGCATATTCGTAAAACCAAAGATCGCATTTGTTGGAAAGCCTTTTGAATTCGTAAGGCTTTTGATTGCGTAATATGCACGGTAAACATACGAATTCCCATCGATTAAATAAAGGTTCATGGAAGAGATTATGCCATAAAATTGACTAAAGGTGCGGTATTATTTTACATTAAATAAATCCTGTTAATGTATAAATTAATATGAACGCAAATGTCAGGCAGAGATTAGGTATTTTAACAGGGTAAACATGCAAGGAGGCGGATTTGAGCATAACGGTTGAGGATATAAGCAGCACCAAGAAGCGGCTGAAGATCGAGATCCCGACAGATATCATAGAGAAAGAATACAAGTCTTCACTCGAAAGTGTCAGGCAGAGGGCGAAGATACCGGGCTTCAGGCCTGGCAAGGCCCCTGTTAATCTGATCGAAAAAAAATTCGGTGAAGATATCAAGTCCGACATAATAGAAAGACTGGTGCCTGACTATTATTCAAAGGCATTAAAGGAATCCGAGCTTGTGCCCGTCACTCTTCCGAGTTTTGAGAATAAACCTGATTTAAAGCATAACGAACCGCTTTCTTTTTCACTTACAGTAGAGGTCAGGCCCAGGATCAGCAACCTTAATTATACTGGATTAAAAGTTGATGACATTGCTGCTGATGTAGAGGACAAGGAGATAGAAGAGACCCTAAAGGGACTGCAGGAAGAAAGGGCGATGTTCGAGGTTGTTGAAAGGGAGATCAAAGAGAATGACCTCATTGTGATCGATTATATTAAACTTGACCCATCTGGAACAAAGGAGCTTTCATCTGCAAAGGATCAGGTGATGAACCTCGGCAACAACCTTGTGCCGAAGGGGATACTCGATGAGCTGGCCGGCAGGAAAAAGGGGGATGTTGTTGAGATATCTCTGCCTTCTGTCGAAGGTGAAGAAGTGAAGGAAGATACGGATAAAGGTAACCGTCTGAGAATAACAGTGAAAGAGGTTAAAGAGAAAAGACTGCCTGAGATTGACACTGAATTTGCAAAGGATTTCGGTCATGAGTCGCTCGAATCTCTGAGAGAAAAGATCAAGGAAGGGCTTTTAAAGGCCAAGAAGGATAATGCTGCAAAACAGCAAAAGTCAAAGCTCCTTGATATGATGGTAGAATCCCAGGATTTCGATATACCGGAGTCGCTTCTCGAAAGAGAACTCGAGACCCTTGTGGTAAATGAAAAGGCTT
Source organism: Nitrospirota bacterium (assembly GCA_021813425.1). Taxonomy (GTDB): domain Bacteria; phylum Nitrospirota; class Thermodesulfovibrionia; order Thermodesulfovibrionales; family UBA6898; genus JAKAKQ01. The sequence continues at coordinate 19,947 of JAKAKQ010000325.1, read as the reverse complement.
CAAAGAAACAGACAAAGGAACTGATAAGTGAGGCAGATGCAAAAGCAGCCGCAGAGAGCACAGACGATTCAGAGTTAATCGATAAGATCAGGCCTAAGGCTGTAAATAATGTGAAGGCAACTATCTTACTGGACATGATCGCCGAAAGAGAGAACATAAGTGTTTCTGAAGAGGAGATGAAAACAAAGATCATGCTTCTTGCGAGACATTTCCAGACAACGCCGGAGGCTGTAATAAATCTTTTTGTTACAAAGGACGGCTCACTCGAGAATCTTAAACATACAATCAGAGACGAAAAGGTTCTTGACCTTATACTCTCAAAAGCCGAAATTATCAAAGGAGAATAGCATGAGCGTTATCCCCATAGTGATTGAACAGACCGGGAGGTCTGAAAGGGCGTATGATATATATTCAAGGCTGCTTAAAGACAGGATAATCTTTCTGGGCACCGCAATAGATGATATAGTTGCAAATACTGTAATAGCCCAGATACTCTTTCTGCAGACCGAAGACCCTGACAAGGACATACATATATATATAAATTCGCCTGGAGGCATTGTATCTTCAGGCCTTGCGATTTACGACACCATGCAGTATGTCAAGCCCGACATATCAACATACTGCATAGGACAGGCCGCAAGTATGGGTGCGCTCCTCCTCTCAGCAGGGACAAAGGGAAAGAGGTTTGCACTCCCCAATGCAAGGATTATGCTCCATCAGCCTATGGGAGGTTTCCAGGGCCAGGCAACCGATATAGAGATACATGCAAGAGAGATCCTGAGGATGAAAGAGACGCTGAACAGGATAATTTCCATGCATACAGGACAGCCTCTCGATAAGATCCAGACTGATACTGACAGGGATTTTTTCATGTCGGGAGAGGAAGCAAAGGCATACGGCATAGTAGATGATGTAATTCATTCGATAAAGAAAAAACAGGTAGTGAGTGACCTGACGCGGTCGTCATAGATGAAAACGGGCAGGCAAAGGCATGAAGACCGGGATTATTTTAACCGGTTAATCGATACCGGATTTATCTGGAGGATTTAATGGCAAAAAGAGACGAAGAGGCTCTTAAATGTTCGTTCTGCGGAAAGGGGCAGGAAGAGGTAAAGAAACTTATCGCAGGACCGACAGTCTATATATGCAACGAATGTATCGAGCTCTGCAATGAGATAATTGCTGATGAATTATATGTAGAGGCAGTTGGAGAGTCGCTGCCAAAACTGCCTACACCGAAAGAGATACATGCTGTTCTTAATGATTATGTGATAGGGCAGGAAAAGGCAAAAAGGATACTTTCCGTAGCGGTGCATAACCATTATAAGAGGATTTACAATCCGGCTGAATCTGATGTGGAGCTCCAGAAGAGTAATATACTGCTCATCGGCCCTACAGGGACGGGAAAGACCCTTCTTGCACAGACCCTTGCGAAGATACTCGATGTGCCTTTTACCATAGCCGATGCGACAACACTTACAGAGGCAGGATATGTTGGTGAGGACGTGGAGAATATAATACTAAAACTCCTTCAGGCATCTGATTATGATGTAGAGAAGGCGCAGAGGGGGATAGTATATATTGATGAGATAGACAAGATAAGCAGGAAATCCGACAACCCTTCGATAACAAGAGATGTCTCAGGAGAAGGTGTGCAGCAGGCATTGCTCAAGATAATCGAAGGCACGATCGCCAACATCCCGCCGCAGGGAGGCCGCAAGCATCCACAGCAGGATTTCATACAGTTAGATACAACGAATATACTTTTTATATGCGGAGGCGCTTTTATCGGTCTTGACGGGATTGTGGAGCAGAGGATAGGCAAGAAGACAGTCGGGTTTGGCACTAATGTTGTTAGCCGGAGTGAAAAGAGAATAGGGGATATACTCGGTCTTGCCGAGCCCCAGGACCTTATTAAATACGGTCTCATTCCTGAATTTGTCGGAAGGCTTCCTGTTGTTACAACCCTTGACGACCTTGACGAGGCTTCACTTGTCACCATACTTGTGGGCCCTAAAAATGCACTGACAAAACAGTATCAGAAACTGCTTTCGTTCGACAATGTCAGGCTTAAATTCACTGACAGCTCATTAACTGCTATCGCAAAAAAAGCTGTGCAGCGCAAGTCAGGCGCAAGGGGACTGAGGGCGATCCTTGAGGAGATAATGCTGGATGTGATGTATGAGATACCGTCCCAGAAAGGCATCAGGGAATGTCTTATAACCGAGGATACCGTTATGAAAAAGGAAAAGCCCATCCTGATATACGAAAAACAGGCTGAATCAGCGTAAATAGATTTGAAAGCCACTATTTAGTTTCTGTTGCGGATAACACTGAAAACACTAAATGTCATTCTGAGCAAAGCGAAGAATCTCATGAACTCAACGAGTTGCGAGACCCTTCACTTCGTTCAGGGTGATAAATAACAGCTTCCGCAACAGCCACTATTTAATCTGATCTGATAAGCATGTTCAGATAAAAAATATAATCTATAACGTCTTTTTTTTAAAAGACATCTGCCTATACATTGGGATTTCCTTATGATGCCGGCATCAGGATTTTCAGAAAGTTCTTTTCTCCGGGATATTTTCTTTTTTCTGTTCGCTCCCTGCCGTCTTGTTTATGTATTGCCGTTTCTCAGCATCGATAATGACACTAATATCCTTGCAAATCTCAATTGCGCCGATAAGTTCCCTGCGAGCGTTTCTTAAGGGGCTTGCACTGGTCATAATGGGTATCTGTCTGCCTTCCCTGTTGATAATATTAGCCCTGACCCCCTCAACAGGCTCTCCTTTTTCAAAACAGTATTTAACAGGACAGGTGGTATCACATATGTCGCTCATAAAGAGATCTCTGCATGTCATTTTGCCCTCAACCTCGGACTTTTTGTACCCTGTCAGGCGGGCGCATGCATCGTTTAAATATGTGACTGTCATTTTATTGTCGACCATAAAAAGAGGATCACAAATCGCGTCTTTTATACTGTTTGCATACTCTATCTGGTCCTTGATCCTTTTTACCATGTAGTTAAAGGAATTAGCGAGGGCACCCACCTCGTTTTTTGATCTGATATCTACAGAAACAGACGTGCCTCCCTCTGCAAATTTATTGGCCTTTTCGGCCAGAACTTCAATTGGGCGGATGATCAGTCTGGACAGCATAGCATATGTTAAAATTACAATTGCCCCTATACCGAACAAAGTGATAATGATACTCCGGTTTCTGCCTGAAGTGATTGCTTCATATATCTGCTCGGTGCTCATCTTTATAACCATGCTCCCAAGAACTTTGCGTGAAGAACCATGGCAGTGAAAGCAGTAAGGCTGATTCAGGATTGGATGTATGGTTATGAGGAATCTTCTGCCGCCAAATTCCTCTTCAAATGACTTTTGTGAATCCATGCCTGATTTTGATACATCATTAAGAGCCTGCAAGGCATCCCTGTTCTTGACAAAATCACTTACGATAGCTTTTATCCTGTCTTCATGGGTGGAATAAATCACTTTCTGGTCAAAGTCGCAGATGAATACTTCGACGCCTTTCATCTTTTCTCTTATACCGAGAAGCTGTCTTTTAACTGCGTCGCTGTCCCCGACCGACATGGGATGCTTTATGCCCGCATATGTCGAGGCTGCCAGTTCATTCCCGAAAATCGTCATCATCTTTATCCTGTCTTCAGTCCCTCTTGTTATACGAATATAGATTTCAAAACACATGACCAGCGCTACGCTTAATGCAAGGACCGAGAGGATGGTTCTCCCGAGGCTTTTTCCGATGAAGCTTAACAACCTTACCTCCTTAAGCTGTTTGTAAACAGCAATTGTCAGATTCCTGCAGCCGCGATTTGCAAATCGTTACTATTAATGTGCCCCCCCGTGAATCATGGGCTTGTACCTGAATGCATTGACACGTTCCGACGTATGACAGCCTTCACAGTCCTCCATGGACATATGACGCTTTATACTGTTAATGCTCCCTGTCTTCGCATGGAGTTCACCCGGGCCATGGCAGACTTCGCAGCCTGCATTCTTAAGATGCGGGGTCTTCTCAACGCTTATAAATCCACCTGTCCTGCCGTATCCGGTTGTGTGACAGAAATAACACTCTTTAATTTCATTTTCTTGCAGGCCTTTTTTGACCCTTTCAATGCTTTCGAATGACCTGCTCTTTTTTGCAAAGGTAATAAAACTGGCATATTCCTTTTTATGGCAGTTTTTGCATGCAAGCGATCCGATGAATTTTGATGGTTTTGATTCGGCATGACATAAAGTTATGTTTATCATTGACATTAAAAGAATTAACGCAAGGGAATAACAAGAATATTTTGATAAGAAACTGTAGAAAAAGGCTGTCATTAATCCCCCTCTGAGTCTCATCAATACCCTACGACTTCATTCTCAATGAATCTGATAAGAATAACAAATAAAAATTTATTATATTTAAATAGTTAATTAGTTTAAGATTTAAATAGATATCAGCCTCGGGCAGGATTAAGCCTGGTTATCAACCTGGAAGGAATATTGCGAGAAAGTTGATGACTTGAAAGAAGTATTATTTTTTTAAATCATCTCGGATGTTTTATTGACGTGAGTGATTTCCCTATTGCACGTCTTGCGGATTCTTTTATTGTTTCGTCCCCGATTCCTGAAACGACATCCTCGATAAAAAAAGCATCTTCTGAAGAAAGCTCTGCAGTTTTATGAGTGTGAGATTCGGTCTGTTTTTTCTGTGATATCCTCCCCAGTCTGAAACGCACATCTTTTACACCATAAGATTCCAGTTTCTGAGTTATTTCTCTTTTATAGTAACCGAGCTGCTGGAGCCATATGGGCGAATCTACATTCAAAAGCAGTTCGTGCCCCGAGAGTTTTGATGGGAACATATGCTGGGATAGAGGTTTTGCGAAGATTTTATGCCAGTTATTTTTTACCTGTGCAAGTCTGACTCCCTCTTCAATACCCAGATTTTTAAGTATAGGGGCAATGAGGGAGTCTGTCTTTATCATCAAACAACCTTTTTAACTACACCAGAACGCAGACACCTTGTGCAGACATATGCCTTTTTTACTCCGCTTGAGGTCACTATCCTTGTCCTCTGAAGGTTGGGCATAAGCTGTCTCTTAGTTTTATTGTTGGCATGGCTTACATTATTCCCGACTGTCTTCTTCTTTCCGCATGCGATACAACTTGCCAAGTTCGGTTCCTCCTTTCAGAATTGCATAAAAATTGTTTTTTATGATAACATTTTAAGGTTAATGTTACAAGGTTAGATCCAGTTTAATAAATTATAATCAGTTTTTTTAAAATCATAAAGGCCGGTGCAAATGTCAAAGATAAGAATATTTGAATTAGCAAAAAAGCTGAATAAACATAGCAAGGATATCCTGGAAGAACTTTCCAAAATGGGTATAACAGGGAAGACCCATACTTCCGGTATCGAAGATGATATTGCAGAAAAGTTAAAAAAGGTTTTATCCCCTCCCAAGGCCGCTGAAATACCCCGGAAGGCTGCTGCAAAACCGGAAAAACCCAAGCCTGCTGAGAAGGCTGCAAAACCGGAAAAACCGGAAGCAGTTAAACCCGAGAAGGTAAAACCGCCCAGGCCTGTTAAAAAAACACCGGTTGCAGAGATTGCCGAAAAGCCGGCAGAAGCTCCTGTTAAAAAAGCGGTCGAAGAAGTTAAGGAGACTGTAAAAAAAGAACCTGTTCTAAAAGTTCCTGAAAAGGCTGTATCAAAGGAGATTGAAGAAGAAGGGTTTGCTCCGGAAGAAACAAAAGCTTCTCCTGTCCCTGTCCCGGAAGTTGAAGAAGAAATTAAATTGCCTGACAGGTTTAAAAAGGAGATTGAGGCCGAAAAGATAGAGAAGTTTAAAGCAAAGCCGGGCTTGCAGAGGGCTTTTCAGGCTATCAGGAAAATAGAGCCCAAAAAGTGGCATGACACCCGGATAGTCAAGAAGGGCGAAAAACAGAAATTTGCCCAGAAACAGGAGCAGAAACCGGTACTGCAGTCCACAATGCCAAGGAAGAAGACACTGAAGCTCCGTGAAGGGACAACAGTTAAGGAGTTCTCGGAGCTTATAGGCCTGAAATTTTCTGAAGTAATTAAGAAATTTATGGAAATGGGTTATATGCCTACCATAAACCAGCCTGTTGATACTGATGCCGCCTTCCTTGTTGCAGAGAGTTTCGGGGTTAAACTCGAACTGTCATCTGTTGAAGAAGATACAGCCGTTGAAGTGGTTCAGGAAGATGTAACAAAACTCCTTCCCCGGGCTCCGGTCGTTACGATAATGGGTCACGTTGACCATGGTAAAACATCTCTGCTCGATGCGATAAGGGAGACAAAGGTTACCGAGACCGAGGCAGGAGGCATAACTCAGCATATTGGTGCATATAAGGTAAATCTAAAAGGAAAAGATATTGTTTTCCTCGATACACCGGGTCATGAGGCCTTTACTTCAATGAGGGCAAGAGGTGCAAAGGTAACTGATATAGTTGTCCTTGTCGTGGCTGCCGATGACGGTGTAATGCCTCAGACAGTCGAGGCGATAAACCATGCAAAGGCGGCTAATGTCCCTATAGTCGTGGCTGTAAATAAAATAGACAAGCCGGAGGCAAATGTGGCAAAGGTCAAGGGAGAACTTTCCGAGCATGGTATTATCTCGGAAGAATGGGGCGGCCATGACATATTTGTTGAGGTATCCGCAAAGAAACGTATAGGCATCGAACATCTTCTCGAAATGATCCTGTTGCAGGCGGAGATAATGGAACTCAAGGCAAACCCGGACAGGGAAGCCAGAGGCACTGTTATCGAGGCAAAACTCGACAGGGGCAGGGGACCTGTTGCAACGCTGCTTGTGCAGACAGGTACGCTCAGGGCAAGTGATGCATTATTGTCAGGGGTTCATGTAGGGAAGGTAAGGGCTTTGATAGATGACTCGGGCAAAAGGATACAGGATGCCGGACCTTCAACACCGGTTGAAGTCATAGGGTTTTCCGAGGTCCCTTCCGCAGGCGATATATTTACGGTAGTAGAAGACGAGAAGAGGGCCCGGCAGATTGCGTTGATGAGATTCCAGAAACAGAGGTCGCTTGAAATAGCAAAGGCAAAGAAATTAACCCTTGATGAACTCTATACAAAGATAAAAGAGGGGCAGATAAGGGAGCTTAATATAATAATAAAGGGAGATGTTCAGGGATCTGTTGAGGCGATAAAGGATGCCTTTGAAAATATCTCTCATCCTGATGTGAAGGTCAAGGTTATACATACATCGGTCGGAGGCATAAATGAATCAGACGTTATGCTTGCTACAGCATCGAATGCGATCATAATCGGGTTTAATGTCAGGCCTGAAACAAAGGCTGCACAGACTGCCGAAAAAGAGGGAGTCGACATAAGGCTTTATAATGTAATTTATGAGGCGATAGAAGATGTGAAGAAGGCCCTTGAAGGTTTATTAGAGCCTACACTCAAGGAAAAGATCCTTGGAAGGGCAGAGGTCAGACAACTGTTCCCTGTATCCAGGCTCGGAACTATTGCAGGGTCATATGTTACAGATGGTTATATTTCCCGTGCAAGCGACGGTATCCGCCTCCTGAGGGACAGCATCGTAATTTATGACGGGAAGATAGCTACATTGAAAAGATTTAAGGACGATGTCAGGGAGGTCCAGGCAGGTTATGAATGCGGTGTACTGCTTGAGAATTTTAACGATATTAAAATCGGCGATATACTCGAAAATTATATAATAGAAAAGATAGCCGCAAAACTTTAAAAATGACCGTGGCAGTTTTTAGTGTTGGTAATAAACACAAAACTGACACATTTCACCAATCACTGAAAACAACTATGCTTCCATACAAACGTTCACAGAGGGTCAGCGACCTGATAAGAGAAGAGATCGCCGACATTATAATGTACAGGCTCAAAGACCCCAGGATAGGTTTTGTTACAGTCACAGGGGTTGAAATGACGCCGGACCTCAAGTTTGCAAAGGTCTTTGTCAGCATCCTCAAAGAGGATGAAAGGGAGGCTACATTAGAAATATTAAACTCCGCAAAAAGCTTCATGCGTTCGATACTCTCAAAGAGACTCAAGATGAAATTCATACCCGGTATCGAATTCAGGCTTGACGCTTCGATAGAATACGGCTACAAGATAGACAAGCTTCTGAAAGAGATTAAGGATAAAGATGAAGGTCCCTGAAAAGATCCTGACTATCCTCAGGGAAGAGAAGAATTTTCTTATTGCAACCCACATAAACCCTGACGGAGATGCGATAGGTTCTGCACTGGCTCTTTCGATCGCCCTTGAATCCATGGGCAAGAAGACATCTGTTTACAGCAGGGATCCCGTGCCGGGATTTTACAGGTTTATGCCAGGTCATAAAAGATTTACGTCAAGTCTCAAGAATGCGCTCAAGACAGATCCTGTCCTTATCCTCCTTGACTGCAACAGTCCTGAAAGGGCTGCGATAGACCGGTATGAGTTCAGATGTCCGGTAATTATAGACCATCACGAAACAGAAAGAGACTTCGGCGATGTAAGATGGGTGGACAGGGCTGCGGCAGCCACAGGGCTGATGATATTTTATCTGATTAAATCAATGGGAATCAAATTTACAAAAGATATGGCAACAAATCTTTATACTGCCATTTCGGTTGACACAGGGACTTTCAGATACAGCAATACAAACCCTGGTGTGCTCAGGGCAAGCGCCGAACTTATCGAGTCGGGTGCGAAGCCCAACCTGATCGCTGATTACCTTTACGAATCATGGGACAGGAGAAGATTCGATCTGCTTATGATGACCCTGAATACCCTGGAGATACAAAACAGAATAGCGATAATGCATATTACCAGCGATATGTTCAGAAAAACGAGGACAAAACCCGAAGATACCGAGAACTTTTCGAATTTCCCGAGGATAATCAATTCGGTAAAGATATCGGCCGTGTTCAGGGAGATCGGAAAGGGTGTCTGGAAGGCAAGCCTCAGGTCCAAAGGGGATGTTAATGTTGCAAAAATAGCTGAACTATATGACGGAGGCGGCCACAAAAACGCTGCCGGTTTTAAGATAAAGGCTGACCTGGAATCTGCCAGGAAGGCTCTGCTTAAGGCATATAAAAAAATAAATGACAAGTGAGAACCAAGAAATCAGAAATGAGAAGTGAAAAGAGGCTATTTCAAAAGTTCTATATCCGGTACCTATAAATTTTGTAATGTAATAGAACAGAATTAGGGAGTTTTTAATTCTATTTCTCATTTCTCAATTTTTATTTTTTTCTTCATGAATATAATAATTAATCTGAATAAACCATCCGGAATAACTTCGCATCAGGCCGTAACAAAGGTGAAACGCATCCTGAAGCTTAAAAAAGCAGGTCATGCAGGCACGCTCGATCCGATGGCAACAGGGGTGCTTTTGATCTGCACGAATGAAGCAACAAAGATCGCAAGGTTCCTGTCGGACATGGATAAGCAGTATTACGCCAGGGTTAAACTGGGTGAAAGAACAGACACTTACGATTCAGAGGGGAGTGTAATAGAAAAAAAAGATACTTCTTTACTGTCTGAAGCCGAACTGGTTGAAACAGTCATGATGTTCCAGGGACGCATCAGGCAGAAGCCCCCGATGTATTCAGCTGTAAAAATAGGCGGCAGGGCTCTTTATAAGCTCGCCAGAAGCGGTGTTGAGATAGACAGACCCGAACGCTCGGTTGAAATCCATGAAATTAAAATAATCTGTATAGATCTGCCATATTTCGATATGACGATTTCATGCTCGAAAGGGACTTATGTGAGAACATTATGTGAAGATATAGGAATCAGACTCGGTGTAGGGGCCCACCTTGTCTCTTTAGAAAGAAGAGGCGTAGGACCTTTTATTATAAAGGATGCGGTGTCCTTCGACGATCTTGTGTCTGAAGACTTTTCTTTTTATTCAGTAGATAGTGCATTATCAAATTTAAGGGTGATAGTTTTAGACGGGGAAGATTACAAAAGAGCAAGAAACGGCATGCAGGTAATGTTCGACAGAACCCATGAATTTAATGATAATGAATTTGTAAAATTGAAAGGACCGGAAGGGAATTTATTCGGTATAGGTATCGTAAATCTTAATATTATTAAGGCAGTAAGAATCCTGAATTTATAGCTTTATTTTTCAAAAATGTTAAACTAATTTCTCAATATTGATATTAAAGTCTATGATATAAATGAAATATTTTTAAAAAAAAGCTTGACAAGAAAGTTTTTTTCTGGTATTCATATGCTATGCTTTTTGGTGGAAAAGACTCGATAGGGTTAGACATTGGCTCGAGTTATATCAAGACAGTAAAGCTCAAGGAAGCCAAGGGGAATTATGAGCTTGAACTGTTTAATATATACCCTCTCCCCCCCGAACTAATTGTCGATGGCTCGATAATAGACTCCCTCCGGCTGGTTGATTCATTAAAAGATATGATCAAACAGGCCAATATAAAAACAAAGAATGCGGTCATATCCATCTCAGGACATTCATCAGTGATAATAAAAAGGATATCTCTTCCCGAGATGTCGGAAGAGGAGCTTTCCGAGTCAATAAAGTTTGAAGCAGAACAGTATGTTCCCTTCGATATTGAAGACGTAATCCTTGATTTCCAGATAATCGGGCCTAAGGAAGAGCCCGGTCAGATGGATGTTATACTTGTGGCGGTCAAAAAGGATATCATAAATGAATATATTTCAGTGGTAAAAGAGGCAGGGTTTAATCCGATAATAGTGGATATAGATTCTTTTGCCCTTGAGAATATGTACGGGATCAACTATGAGATTGAACCCGGGAAGAATGTTGCATTGCTGAATATAGGAGCGAGCATTATAAATCTGAGCATCCTTAAAGGCGGTATCTCTGTATTTACCAGGGACAGTTCTCTCGGAAGCAACCTGCATTCAGAGGCCCTTCAGAGAGAATTTAATATCTCTTATGAGAATGCAGAAAAGCTGAAAAGGGGCGAGCCTGTTGAGAATGTTTCTCCTGAGGACGCTAATTCTGTTATAGAAGCCGCCTCTGAAGAGATACTCAGTGAGATCGTCCGCTCATTTGATTATTACAGAAGCACTACACTTCACGAAGATATTTCGGAGGCTATATTAAGCGGCGGCTGCGCCCTGTTAAAGAATATGCCGGCTATGATAGCCGAGAGGGCCGGGATAGAGACCAAAATAGTAGAGCCTTTCAGGAATATCAAGATACCGAAAAAGTTTGATGCATCTTATATTCATGAAATGGCGCCGATACTGGCAGTTTCAGTAGGGCTCGCCTTGAGAAAGCAGGGTGACAGATGATTAAAGTCAACCTTTTACCTGTAAAGAAGAAGAAAAAGGCAAAACCCATACCTGCGTTTCTTATCTCAACGATAGTAGTAACATTAATCACCGGAGCTATACTCGCTTATATTGTATATTACTTCAGTTCGCGCGTTACAGAGAGACAGACACAGGTAAAGAACAATGAGAAATTTATAGCAGAACTTGCTGATAAGATAAAGGCTGTCGAAGAATTTGAAAAACGCAACACTATATTTCAACAGCGCAAGGATATTATCGAGCAACTCGGCAAAAACAAGACAATGCCTGTTAAGGTCCTTGATGAGTTAAGCGCGCTTCTACCCCCTGGAGTATGGTTTAATTCCCTGGAGCTGAAAGGAACGGTTCTGAGTCTGACCTGCACGGCTTTTACAAATACCGATGTTGTCAACTATGTGAATAATTTAAAGAATTCCAATATATTAACCGATGTGTTTTTGCAGGAGTCCGTGCAGGGGAAATTAGGCAATTTCTCGATCTATACATTTAAATTAACAGTGCAGGTGAAGATCTGAGATGGCTATAAAATTTGATATAAAGAACCTGCCATCTTACGTTAAGGCGATAATAGCTTTCCTGCCTTCTGTCATAATAACTGTACTTGTAATCATGTTGGTGGTTATGCCGAAGCAAAAAGAAATCAAGAAGCTCGAAACACAGATCGATCAACAGAATAATAAGATTGCAGAAAGCCAGACAAAGGCTGCAAGGCTCGATGTTTTAAAAAAGGAAAATGAAAGATTATTAAACAGATTGAACGAATTAAAAGAACAGCTTCCTGAAGAGAAAGAGATATCGAGCCTTCTGAAGCAGGTGTCTGATAACAGTATAGGCGCCGGGCTTGAAATAAAATCCTGGAAACCGAGCCAGAAAAAGACCCATTCCAGCGGAATTGTCTATGAAATACCTGTCTCTGTGAGCGTTATTGGGACATACCATAATTTAGGTTATTTTTTGAGCAGCCTGACAAAACTAAACAGGATTGTTAACGTTAATGATATGAAATTGGGTGGAGGTAAAAAAGGGAAAGATACCAGTAGTGTTCTGGACGTTTCATTTACTGCTTCAACCTTCTCCGCGGTTTCCGAGGAAGAAATGGCCAAGACAACAGAAGGAAAAGATAAGCAGGGTAAGAAATAATGCGCAGATTATTATATGTATTAATTCTTCTTTTAGCCTTCGGATTCGCGGGTTGCAAGGGCAAAGAAACGCAGTCCCAGAAATCTATTGCTAAAAAATCGGTTGCCCAAGCACCTTCAGCCGTAACAACAACTTTAGCTGCTCAAAAAGAAGAGCCGAAAGTGGAAAAAGAGGTCTATAACTATGATCCAAAAGGCAGGAGAGACCCGTTTACAGCCTTGGTTGATGTTTCCAAGGAGAAGCCTAAGAAGAAGAAGGGAGCAACCCCGATTGAAAGCGTTGATGTCGATGAGATAAAACTGCTTGCTATTGCATGGGATGCCAGGCAGTCATTCGCTATGATTGAGCTGCCGGACAAGAAAACTTATACTATCAAAACAGGCATGATCCTGGGACTATACGGCGGGAAGGTGGAAGAGATAACAAAGAACTATGTTCTTATTAGAGAGCAAATAAAAGACTATAAAGGTCAGATTAAAACTAAAGATACTATATTGAAACTCCGCAAGGAGGGGGAAGAATGAAGAAAATTATGACAGTAAAGCTTTTTTTATCGGTTGTTTTATTAACATTCCTGATCGGTTGTGCAACAACGTCCGGGGTTAAGGAATCCACTACAGAAACGGATCCTGCAATAATCACCGACATACAGATCCAGGATAACGTTTTAGCTATAAAAAGCAATAAGGCATTTACTTATACCATGTATAGCGCTAATGACCCATACAGGACAACGATAGAAATCCCTGATATGAAGGCAGGTAATTTCAGGACTAAAATCGTCTCTGACAAATCGGGCATAACAGAGATAATCCCTCAGGAGATAGAATCCCCAAAGACGGCAGTAAAATTGGACGTCGTGCTTCAGGCGCCTTCGTCGGTTGTTCCGGTTTATAAGGATAATATGCTTACCCTGATGATTAAGGCAGAGGAGCCTGCTGCAAAGGCCCCGGAACCTGCAGCGAAGGTCGAAGAACCTGTTGTCGTATCAGAAGTAAAAACCCAGACTGATACAGAGCCGTCTTCTTCAAAACCTGCTGTCAGAGAAAACAGCGTTTCTCCCCTTTCAAGGGCAACCGAGATCAGAAATGTGGAAATAAAACGGGCCGTGGATTCTGTTGTGGTCGTGATTACCGGAAACGGTTCCATGATGCCTAATGTTTTTCCTATAGATGACAGGATCGTAGTGGATATCCCCGGTGTATCGATGAGTGCCGATATGCCTAAAAGTGTCATATCGCCGGTGAAAGGCATAAGGGCCGGGAAACATAAAGACAAGGTTCGAATCGTGATCGACCTTAAAGAGAAGACCAATTACGACGTTACTGCCGTCGGCGGTTCTATTGAGATTTCCATGGCTAAAAAAGGCACCCCTGTTGCCCAGGCAGCTATTAATAACAAACAGATAACAACATCAGTTGCTCCTGTGCCTGCGGCATCCCAGTCAACCGCACCGCCAGTATCGTCTCAGATACCGTCTGAGTCTGCAAAATTAAATACGGACAAGTGCAAGAGATATTTAGAGGGTAAAGAGAATGTGAGCCTTGATTTCCAGGATCAGGAAATAATCCCTATCCTGAGGCTATTGGCTGATATAAGCGGATGCAATCTTGTCATACATCCTGATGTAAAGGGCAAATACACTATGAACCTGAGAGAGGTACAATGGAATGTTGCCCTTGAAACGTTGCTGAGGACTTTTTCATTATCAAAAATCGTGGATGGGAATATAATCAGGATTGTGCCTACAAATATTGTGGCCAAAGAACTCGATGAGCTGGCAAAGGCGAAAAAGGCCGAATCCGAGGCCGGGGACCTTAAGACAAAGATATTCCCGGTAAATTACGCTGATCTCGCAAAGTTAAAGGATGCGATTGACAAGGCAAAGGTCTTGAGTTCAAGAGGCACCATAACACTTGATGAGAGAGGCAGTTCTGTAATTGTTAATGACCTCGAAACCAATCTTGAGAAGATCGGCGCACTAATAAGTGAGATTGATCAGGAAACAATGCAGGCGCGACAGGTTATGATAGAGGCAAGGATTGTTGAGATCAATACTGATTATACAAAGGACCTTGGCATTCAGTGGGGAGCCGGTTTTACTAAACCCAGGGCAAGCGACACGATCGTGGTAGGCGGAATTGCCCAGACAGGGGGGACTGGATTTTCAGGGAACAACTTCCTTGTCAATCTCCCTGCAGCTATCGGATCTGGATCCGGTGGCGCTATAGGATTCGGCTATATAAGCAAGGCTGCGAATTTCAGCCTTGATCTTCAACTGTCGGCGATGGAACAGGTAAAAAAGGGCAAGGTAATATCGAGTCCCAAGATCATGACCATGAACAATGAATCGGCAAAGATCTCACAGGGACGCAATCTGCAGGTCCCCATAGCAACAGCCGACAAGACAGACCTGAAAGAAGTGCCGATACTGCTTACCCTCGATGTTAAACCAAGGATTGCACCGGGCGGCGCCATACTCATGAATCTGAAGATAACCAAGGATGAATTCCTGTCTTTAATAGCTGCCGGCACCAGCACAGGCGTTGACATGACCAAAAATACGATTGATACTACCGTGCTTGTAAACAACGGTGATACGGTTGTAATAGGAGGGATTTTCAAACAGTCACATACAAAGACAGATGATGCTGTCCCGGGACTGAGCAGGGTGCCTCTTCTCGGACTGCTTTTCAAGAAGGAAAAAAATATTGAATCAAGCAATGAGATAATAGTATTCATCACTCCAAAGATAGTCGAATTCGATTCGCTGAAATAGTTGGAAAATATTATTAAACATAGACAGAGGTGAAAAGATGAGAGGTAAAAGATATTATTCGGGTCTGTTGCTGTTATTTTTTGTATGCCTTGCCGGATGCGGAGGAGGAGGCGGGGCGCCTGGTTCTTCGGGCAGCGAAAATACAGGCATTATTATCAAGTCTGTAAATATTACAGATGCTGGTTCTACAGAAGGCGCTACAGGCAAAGAAGTCGATGTTAACGTGCATATGTGTGATGCAACTACAGCTGAGCCCGGTCTCTTCATCCATATTCAAACGCTTAATATAAGCGCAGACAAACTGAATCCCAGCGCTGCATCCGATCCTTTCCCCGCAAGTATTGAACAATGCACAATTACATATATAAAAGCAAATTCAGACCCTGCATCACCTGTTATTGAGACCATGACTGTTTATCCGAACTGTACATTAATTGCCGGGGAGGATAATGCTTGCATCTTCTCATTGATGGATATACAGAGAAAGAACGATTGGTGGGACGCCATGCCTGCTTCCATAAACCCTTCGGGTTCCGGTTTAAACATACCGGCAGAATATCCTACGCACTATATAGCAACGGTGAGATGCAAATATATGTCAAATTACGGAAGTTCCGGATATTTTCAGTCGGAATTCGATATCTGGCTTGCTGACTGGAATCTGTGTGCGTAAGAGGAGGAGAAATGATTAAGAAAATAATATTATCCATATTGCTTTTGGCTCTCATGCTTACCCTGGCAGGCTGCGGAGGCGGGTCAGGCTCTTCGAGCGTGCCTGTAGGGGTAAACCCGTCTATTGCTGCCATAGTGCAATTGCTCCCTGTTCAGTATGTAGTGCATACGAATTCATTTATTACGTTTAAGGCAAAGGTCCTTGATGGCAATGGCAGGGTCATGCAGAATGTGCAGGTCATATTCACAAATCTTTCGCTGACCGGTGTGCTGAGTTCTACAACCGCCAACACCGATGCCATCGGTATTGCAACAGTCACGCTTTATTCGACTACCGATGGCTTTTCAACGGTTCAGGCCGAAGTGAACACCGGTTCAGGGCAGGTCAGGGATAAAAAGACGGTATTCTTTACTTCGTCAGATCTTGTCCTTAGGCCTTCTTTAGAACTTGATATTATTGGTGGTAGTGGTGATCCTTTCACCGTCTTCGAAGATACAACTGACAATACGGTCAATGTCATAGGAACACTTCGCACCTATGATGGTCAACTTGTTGCCGGGGATACTATTACCTTTTTACCAGATGTTCCATATTTACTTGGTCCGGACACAACCAAAGAGTGCAGTAATGGGTTAAAACCATGCGAGGTATGGTTCCCAAATGGCAACACAGCAATGACAGATGTAAACGGCCAGGCAACAGTCTTGATGGTGCTAACGCCAATTGTATTGACAGACCTTACAAGGGTTGTCAATATTACTGCTTCAGCTTCTTTTATAGGCGCATTTAATATGATCAGCCTTTTCCTTAGTCCTGTACATATAAGTTCTATTGACGTGTTTGCTAATCCATCGATTGTTGGACCAGCAGCTGGAGCAGGAACATCGGAAATTACAGCGGCTGTAATGACTACAGCCGGGATTCCAGCCCCTGACGGGACAACGGTGAATTTTACGTCAACTGCCGGCTCGTTTGACACCCCATTTGCCCAGACAACAGACGGTGTGGCTACTGCCACTCTAAATACACCGCCGGTAGCTGACAACAGTTCTATAAATATAACGGTAACTGCATCTGCTGGCGGAGTGTCGGGAACGACTACGGTAACAGCACAGGGCGCTGTTGTTGCGCCTCCTGCGCCTCCTGCGCCTCCTGCGCCTCCTGCGTTGGCTGTGGGTCCAGCGACGGCTGTTGTGCTTAGTGTTGCTCCGTTTGATGCAATAACATTCACAGCCTCTGGTGGAACAGGACCTTATGTGGCAACCTCTTCTTGCGCCGCAGCAGTAGCATTCAATGATAATGGTGCTGGTGGAGGGACTGCGAATGACGGTATATTGAATGGCACAGAAACAAACTTCTGGAATACTTCCTCAACATTTGTTGTAACCGTACCAATAGGTGCTGCAGTTGGGACATGTACAATAACCGTAACAGATTTTGTCGGAGCTACAGATACTGCAACGATTACAATTCAGTAATCGAGAACACTGATATGACTAAGAAGGGCGGGCTTAAAAGCCCGCCCTTCTTTTATGCAGGGCAACGTCAAAGTCAGCCCCAATCTGTCATTCCCGCAATCCCGAAGGCTTTCGGGAGTCGGGAATCCTTCTGAAGACAGGGAAAGATTCCGGACAAGCCGGAATGACAGGCAAAAAGTGCAAAGATTGATGATACATCTTCTGCATCAGTGAGTTAGCTCTGACTTTGACATGACCGTGTTTTTAATGGTCTTTACTTTGAGGAGTTTTTTTTAATAACATAGTGTATGGCAAATCTAAGATTCCTTACATCAGGCGAGTCTCACGGGAGGGCATTGACCGGGATAATTGAAGGTATTCCCTCCGGCTTTTTAATCTCTTGCTCTGACATAGACAGGGAACTCAGGCGGCGTCAGGGCGGATACGGCAGGGGCGGCAGGATGAAGATTGAATCAGACCATGCCGAGATCCTCTCCGGAGTGCGTTTCGGAAAGACAACCGGTTCACCAATAAGTATCCTGATCGAAAACAGGGACTGGGAGAACTGGCAGGACGTAATGAAAGCAGAGGGCATGGAGCTAAGAGCAAAGAGCAAACTCCGAACTCTCTCCTCGGCGAGTCGCCTGGGGCGACCGAACTCCGGACTTAAATTAGTCACCTGTCCGAGACCCGGGCATGCCGACCTCGCCGGTGCTATTAAATATGACCACAGGGATATTAGGGATATACTTGAACGTTCAAGCGCCAGAGAAACAGCAATGAGGGTGGCTCTCGGGGCGATCGCAAGGATATTTTTATCTGAGTTTAATATTAATATCGGGAGTTATGTAATACAGATAGGAAGTCGGAAGTCGGAAGTCAGAAGTCAGAAGTTACAAGAAAAAGACCTTCTAAAAACATTTGAAATGGCAGAAAAATCTCCTGTGAGATGCCCGGATCCGGAAACCTCGAAGGACATGATCAGATTGATCGATAAGGCGATAAAGGAAGGCAATTCACTCGGCGGGATATTCGAGGTTTTTATAACAGGGATTCCTGTCGGACTCGGAAGTCACATACAATGGGACCGGAAGCTTGATGGAAGGCTTGCACAGGCAATAATGAGCGTTCAGGCGATAAAAGGGGTCGAGATAGGTCTTGGGTTCGAAATGGCAGGGGATTTCGGCTCTGAGGTGATGGACGAGATATTCTACAGAGCAAAGAGCAAAGAGCAAAGAGCAAAAAGTTCTGACTTCAGACTCCGGACCCCGGACTCCGAATTCGCTAAGAGTGGTTTCTACAGAAAAACTAACAACGCAGGAGGCATTGAAGGCGGTATGTCAAATGGCATGCCGGTGATTATCAGGGCTGCCATGAAACCTATACCAACACTCAGAAAGCCTCTGATGTCGGTGGATATCAATACGAAGAAGGCTTTCAAGGCCGCATATGAGCGCTCTGACATATGTGCTGTGCCTGCTGCAGCAGTTGTGGCAGAGGCCGTGGCTGCCCTTGTCATAGCAGATGCATTCCTCGAAAAATTCGGCGGTGACAGCAAAAAAGAAGTGATAAGGAATTACAGGTCGTACATTTCGTATTTGCAGAAATTTTAATCGTTCATACACAAAAAATTCCAGGTGAAAGATGAAAAATATTGTTTTGACCGGTTTTATGGGTACGGGTAAAACAGCTGTCGGCAGGGAGCTGTCGGAGATGCTCAATATGAGACTTGTGGATGTCGATGCCGAGATAGAAGACAGCCAGAAGATGACGATAAATGATATTTTCAGTATTTATGGTGAGAAATACTTCCGGGATTTGGAGACCGGGATGATAAAGAGGTTTTCCGGGGAGAAAAATATTATAATCTCTACCGGAGGCGGAGCTGTTTTAAGGGAGGAAAATATGGGCGCCCTCAGGGAAAACAGTATTATTTTCTGCCTTAATGCGAGTCCCGAGACCATCCTAATTCGGACAAGCAGGAACAGCGACAGGCCGTTGCTTAAGGTCGAAAAACCGATAGAAAAGATAAAGGAACTGCTGAATTACAGAAAACCGTTTTACGAGAAAGCAGGGATAAACATAGATACAGACGGCAAGACACCTCTGCAGATCGCAGAGGAGATTCTGGGGATATTGAAATGCAGAAAATAAGGGTTGAACTCGGGGACAGAAGCTACAATATTGCAATAGACCGCGGAGTAATAAATGAACTTGGCAAGACACTCGAAAGATTCGAATTCAGCAAAAGGCTTGCCATCATAAGCAATCCGACAGTATATGACCTTTATGGCAAAGTCGTATCAGAATCAATAAAGGATGCAGGATTTGAGCTTACAGAGATAATAATCCCCGATGGTGAAGAATATAAGAGTTTAACATGGTTGCAGAATATCTATGGAGAGCTCCTTAAGGCAAGGCTTGACAGAAGGTCCGCCCTTATCGCTCTCGGAGGCGGCGTTATTGGAGATATTACCGGTTTTGCAGCCTCAACTTATATGAGGGGGGTTGATTTCATACAGGTGCCCACAACCCTTCTTGCCCAGGTG
>JAKAKQ010000035.1 GCA_021813425.1 Nitrospirota bacterium | reverse complement strand
AGAGTAAAGAGAAAGACTCTTCCCTGTCAGCATCACCTTGCCAGGCATTCCAGGTTCACCTTCAATTGCATATTTCGATCCTGTGAATTTTTCTATTACCCAGAGATTAGTTAAAAGGTGATTAGTTAAACGGGATGTTGTAAAAGAAGATTCACCTCCGGCAAAAGCCAGATATGGCACAATTTGATCAGCAAGGTGAGAATCTATACAGGCGGAAGAGGATTGATAACCAAGAAAATCGATCGCTGCCTCTTCGCCAACCAGTTCAGCCTTTTTGCCACGCTCGCCAAGGGATGAAAATCCGGCAATGCAATTTCCCGTCTCTGATTTAATAAAAATAAAAGTCCCGCTTCCAAATGCCGGAACAGATAAAGTCTCGGATTCCGGGCTCAGGCCATGTCTGGCAAGGGTTTTAAGTGCGGCATTTCTCTGACGTTCAGCAATGCCGACAGGAAGGTTTGCAACACCTGAAATTATTCTAATAGTTTTAAATCCCCCCCGATTTAACAACCTTAATTTCTGTATATCCCGTGATGGATTGATATAGGCATTTATTTTTCCCCCTCCTTTTGGATAAAAACCATAAAGGTCTATCCTGGCGTCTATTTTTATTCCGATCAAGTAAAGCATAGGGATAAATACTTCATTTATGTAATGAAATGAAGGACTGAACGGAACATGCGTGCCGCCGGTCAGGACAACCGAAGATCTCTTTTTTGAAAAAATTAAAGGTGGGAGAATTGCCTGAAGAAGCAGATTTACTGAGCCTGCGGTGCCTATATCAAAAATATAGTCACCGGATTTAACATCAGAAGGATCAAATATTATCTCAGTAGAACCTTCTGATTCACCCTGTACCCTGGCATGGGAGATCTGTGCTAATGCGCGTATACACATAAGATGCTGTGGCCTTAATCCTGGTTTTCTACGGCCTTTTCTTATGTTGAACATGCGGAAGGGGTGTTTAAGAAGAGATGAAAGACTCAAGGCAGTCCTGAGTATCTGCCCCCCAGCTTCACCGTAACTGCCGTCGATTTCAAGCATAATTAAATGACCTTGTTTCTCCAACTCATTATACCACCGATTCAACATCGGATATCATTCCTATATTTGCACCATATCTGTTACAATTTTCTAAGGAAAAAAATATTTTTATTGATCGGATATGGATAACTTTAAAAACATAACATCAACATTTCTCAGTGCCGCAGAAAGCTATCCGGATAATGTAATTTTCCATTATTTTCAAAATGAATGGAGATCGATCACTTACAAGGAATTTTCAGGAGGTATGAGATCCTCAGCGTCCTATCTTATAAAAATCGGCTTAAAAGAAGGAGAGAGGGTAGCGATTATTTCTGAAAACAGACACGAATGGTGTTCTGCATATTTATCTATAATTATGGCCGGAGGAATTGCAGTGCCTGTAGATTCGCAACTCGGCCCTGAAGAGATAAAGAATTTAATAAATGATTCTGAATCAAGGATAGTTTTCCACAGCCAGAAGACTTCAGCAAATATTACTGCTTCTTTGGAGAAACTTTCAAGGACAACGCAGGAACTGCCGATGCTGATAAACTTTGATTTAGTTGAATATAAATCGTTTGTTCAAAAAGAGCCGATGGAGAATTTTCCTGAAAGAGGAACTGAAGACATAGCGTCAATAATATATACATCGGGTACCACCGGTAATCCCAAGGGAGTAATGCTCACGCATAAGAATTTCTGCTCGGATGCACAAGCAATAATAGATGCACGAATAGTTTCTCATGAGGACAATATTCTTTCGATCCTTCCACTGCATCATACATATGCTTTTATGTGCACATTCTTAGTGCCTGTTTTCCTCGGCGCATCAATAACATATCCTGCAAGCCTCAAAGGTCCGGATCTGATGTCAGCTATCAGGGAAAGGGAAGTCAGCATTCTAATAGGCGTACCGCAGTTGCTCGATATTATAAGAAACGGTATGTTGAATAAGATAAAAGGCCTGCCAAAACCGGTTTCTTTTGTCTTTTTGAATGCCCACAGGTTATCAGGTTTTTTGCGTGCGAACTTAAATATTAATATAGGCCGCATTGTTTTCAGTTCAGCACATAAGGCGCTCGGGAAAAGGTTCAGGTTTTTTGGAAGCGGGGGGGCGAGGCTTGATCCCTCGATAATGAAAGACCTTGAGGCGCTTGGATTCACTGTCCTGGAGGGATACGGACTGACAGAAACATCCCCGGTTGTAACATTCAATCCGTTCTCAAAACGGAAACCGGGTTCTGCGGGCAGACCGTTACCCTCTGTTGAGATCAGGATCAGTAATCCCTCTGAAACAGGAGAAGGCGAGATTGAGATAAGGGGCCCTATAGTGATGAAAGGATATTACAGGAATCCCTCTGCCACCGCCGATACAATCAAAGACGGCTGGTTTAAAACAGGCGACATAGGCTGGATTGACAATGACGGCTATCTCTTTATCACAGGCCGTTCAAAAGAGGTGATCGTCCTGAG
The DNA here is from genome assembly GCA_021813425.1 of Nitrospirota bacterium. Taxonomy (GTDB): domain Bacteria; phylum Nitrospirota; class Thermodesulfovibrionia; order Thermodesulfovibrionales; family UBA6898; genus JAKAKQ01. Next base: position 4,910 of record JAKAKQ010000035.1, on the reverse strand, counting down.
CTCAGGCAAGAATATTTATCCTGAAGATGTTGAGAAGATGTATTTAGAATCTCATATTATCAAAGAGATCTGCATTTTGGGCACGGAAGAAAAGGGAATCATTGAATCCCTGAACGCTATTATTGTGCCTGATTTTGAATTTGCAAAAAAGGAGGGCATCTCCAACATCCAGGAAATCATGAAATGGGAAATAAATGAGATATCATCAAAGATCCCGTCATATATGAGGATAAAGGGTTATTCTGTTCAGACAGAACCTCTTCCAAGAACCCCTCTCGGGAAATTAAGACGTTTTATGATCAAGGGCACTGAAACTCGAAAAATCGAAGAAGGGGAAAAAGAAATAGAGGCAAAAAAAGAACAATATTCCGATGAAACTGCAATGATAGTGATTAATACAATAGGTCGGTTTTCAAAGGAAGAACAAAAAATTGGATTAGATGACAATCTCGAGCTTGATCTTGGACTTGATTCACTCTCAAAGATAGAACTTACGGTCTCTCTTGAAAATACATTTTCTCTTAAACTGCCGGAGGATTTTATGTCCGATGTACATACGGTAAGAGAACTTGTTGAAAAGATTAAGATACAGACTACAGAGGGCGTTTCCGGAGCAACGGCAGAAAAGGCAGGTTGGAAAAACATTCTCTCAAAAGAGCCGTCTGAAAACGACCTCCGGACGATCTCTCTTGAACGGGCTGAAAGCAGAACGTTGCCGGCCTTTATGCTTTATGTTTTTTTGCGATTATTATTTAGAGTGTTTTTCAGGCTTGAGACCAAAGGCATTGAAAATATACCTTCGGGCCGAAATTATATAATCACCCCGAACCATACGAGCTATCTGGATGGATTTGTCGTAATATTGTCGCTCCCATTTTCTTATTTTAAGAATCTATATTCTCTGGGATTGAGCGAGTATTTTACAGGGTTTTTAAAAAGCTGGTTTGCAAAGAAGGCACATGTAATTCCCATAGATGCAGCATCTTATCTCAACAAGGCATTGCAGATGTCTGCTTATGTATTAAAGAACGGGCGGTCACTGTCAGTATTCCCTGAAGGCGGGCGTTCATTCGACGGTAATCTTATGGAATTTAAAAAAGGTGTCGGGATTCTCGCAGTGGAAATGGAGGTCCCAGTAGTCCCTGTATTTATTGAAGGCGCTTTCGAGGCCCTTCCTCGAGGCACGGCAAGACCTCGCTTCAGGAAAATTACTGTGACATTCGGAAAACCTCTCCGCGCTTCGGATATAGACTTTTCAGAGAAGCCGGACAATATCGATGATTATCAGTATTTTGCAAATGTACTGAGAGAGAGGGTGAAAGAGCTGAAACAGGTAAAGCAGAAATGAAGATACTGCGTGAGGCGACTGTGGCGGTCCTGATATGCGGGGATTTAAGTCTCGAAAAACACAAGGGCTACTGGGTGCAGGACTGCTCGGCGGCAACCGAGAACCTCCTCCTCGCAGCCCACGCCAAGGGACTCGGGGCCGTCTGGCTCGGCGTCTATCCCAGGGAAGAACGGGTGGACGGTCTCAGGAAACTGCTTGGTATCCCCGAGCATGTGATACCGTTTTCCCTCGTCCCGATAGGCCATCCAGCCGAACAGAAGCCGCCTGCAGAGCGCTATAACCCTTCCCGTATTCACTTCAACAGATGGTGATCGCTTTTTCTATTCTTATAGTCTTTTCAGAGTTCTCGCGGCTCTACCAGGAGTTTTATGCCGTCGATTATTTGTTTAATCCTTGCCGGTGAAAGCCTACCAATCTTTTCAACAAGGTCGGTTTTGTCAACCGTAATTATCTGTGATATATTGATAACACTGTCTTTTTTTAGACCGCCTTCTCCTTTTTTGAGAAGGATGTTGCCCGGTGCTTTTGACAATTTGAGATTTGACGTTACAGCACAAACAACAACAGTATTGATCCTGCTTAGATTAAATATGTTGTTTTGTACGATAACATGAGGGTGCTTATAGCCCGGCGCCGATCCCTGCGGTACGCCCAAATCAATCCAGAAAACATCACCCTGCTTGATTTCCAAATCAGTAGGGATCCTTTGACAATTTTCGAGAATAGTATTTTTTGCTCTTTTGCCGCAAAGTGGCATCTTGAGACGCTTCCGGTTCTGAGTAGGCCTCATCAAGCGATGATAAAAGACTTTGGGACTTGATTCGATCGAGATATTCCTTGACTGCAATGGTAAAAAGTTCGCTTCGGGAACGATGCTGCTTTTTAGCTGTTTCCTGCAGTTCATCAAAAAGTGTGTCTGGAATGGATATAGCTGTTTTCATGATTAAAGTATGACAGATAGTTATACCTGTGTCAATACCATGTATGGGGCAGACATGAGGACGGTGTTAACCTTATTAACTCAAATAATTCATCAACGTTATATATTTGTCCTTCCTGTTGCTTATAAGCTGAACATTTTTTTTGGTGAATCATAACATATTTATTATTTACTGCTGCATCTTTACTTGGTACTGGCTCGCCGATCTCTGCAGTAAAGAAAATATTCCCTTCATCCTTGGCCATGTTCTCTATATGAAAGCCATCCATGGCGGCAAAGCCAAGAACGACAAAATAGACGCCTATAAGATAGCGGCCCTGCTTCGGGACGGCATGATGCCCATGGCCTATGTTTATCCTTCCGACATGAGATCTACCAGAGCCCTGCTCAGTAAACAGAAAAGACACTCCGGACGTCCCTGAAATATTTATTTCACAGATTTATATTTTTATGGCGCTATTCCAATTATCAAAAGAGGTACAGGCGGGCTGCTTCGACCATGGCGCAAAATATTGTAAACTTCGCCTTCGAAATAAGCGATGCCAGTTGAGAGCAAACGACCTCCGGAAGGATCAGCTGCCATCGCTTTGACTGGTAGTATCTCAATGCCGACATTGATAATATCTCCGCTATAAAAAAGAAGGTGTTTTACAAACAAATCATATGCGACAAAAGCATACTTCCCAAACTGAACTTCAATCGCGACGCGGTTCTTGACAAAATCAGTCTGTTTATATGATTTGATAGGGTCAGATATTCCCTTTTCAATCAGAAATTGCTTTTGCTTCTTGAGCGGCAGTGGTATCAGTTCAGGGAGAAATTGCCTGTTTGTAGTTACATAATAGGAATAACGGGATTCATGCCACCCTTCTTCTCTGAATAATCGACGAAACGCAAGATTGAGTGCTTTTGGATTATAAAGCTTTTTACCAGGCATTGTACTTTCTCTGCTTTTCTTTGTCATACATTTTGACGCGTCGACTGCACTGATGACTTTCTTTATTTCTTCATAAATATCCGAGTGATGAACAAGAAGATACTCTTCACCGTTCAGATGAGAATATGTTTCAACTATTTTCATCGGGCAACGTATCTCCGTTTCTTTTCTTTGATTAAAAGAGGTTGATCAGAAGTATCTCTTTTTGTCCAAGGGGCAACAGTCAAACTGTTCCCCGCTTTTATAGGATCATATACGGGCTGATTCATAGGGCGTGTCCTTAAAATTCCAGCTATTTCTTGTTCTATCCTTTGCCTTGCAAGCCTGACGTATTGTGGCATGACATCAGCGCCAACACCTCGCCGATTATGGCGGATGGCTGCGATAATTGATGTGCCAGTTCCGAGGAAAGGATCAAAAACCCAGTCTTTTTCGTTGGTCATTGAAAGGACGAGTCGTTCAATTAGTTCAACAGGAAATTGGCAAGGATGGTCTGTTTTTTCAACATGATTGCTTTTGACATTAGGAATGACCCAAAAATCGCCTGGATTCTTTCCAAGTGGATTGCAGGAGTGCTTGCCTGCATTCGGGCCTTTAAAATATTTTTTGCCGGGGTACTTCTGCGGCACTCTGACAGGATCAAGGTTAAACACATAATTATCCGATTTTGTAAACCAGATGATCGTCTCATATCGGCCTGAGAAACGACGACTGCAATGAAGGCCGTGCTCGAAGTGCCAAATTATTCGATTTCGCATTTTTAGCCCGAGCTTTGTAAATATTGGGTAAAGAACGGTGTCCAGTGGAATAATGCTGCCGTTGTCAACATAGTTTCCGACTTGCCAACAAATACTACCCCGTGGGGAAAGACTGCGGACGCATTCACCTATGACAACAGCTTGCTGTTCAATGTATTTTTCCAGTTTAAGTCGTTTCTCATATTCTTTTCCAATATTATAAGGCGGGGAGGTAACGATCAACTGTAATGATTCGTCTGGTATTGTGGATAGAAGTCTTAAGCAATCGCCTTGATAGACAACTATATTTTCGGTATTAGAAAATTCAGCAGAAATATGCTGGTTATCAAACATGCCTCTATATTACCTGTAAAGGGGGCTGGTCGGTCAAGATTCTTTTTTATATCTTCAAGAGAACGAATTAAATGAGGCGCAGGGGCAACCGGCCCCTGAAAACCCGCCATGGTTAATCCCTGTCGCCTCGATTTTGTTGTGTACGCCCGGCAGGGGCGTGAACTTATGGGGTGGAAGTCCCCTGTACGAGAACCTTATGATGTTCATAGTAATGAATGTTACCAAAAGTACGAGCCGAAGGCAATGGCGTCTCCGTGAGGAGGGGTCAGAAGGAAGTCCCGATAACATCGGGATTGACCAAAGACCCGGCATATTCCGCTGCTGTTGACGGATATGAGTCCCGACCACCCCGGCCTTCGGCCACCCCTCCTTGCCAAGGCGGGGAGTCAACGGAAACACGAAACAAACAGCAACTCATGAGCAATTCTATAGCACCGTATATAGAAACATATCAGGTAAGCACGCAGAAGTCAGCAGACGGCATAGTCCCAAATCCAGCGATAGGAATTGGCAGACCTCTCTTTGAGCCACAGAAATGCGCTTTTTAAAGATTGTGCCGGTTTAAAAAGTGCATTTCTGTCTCTTCACCGCTCC
>JAKAKQ010000333.1 GCA_021813425.1 Nitrospirota bacterium | reverse complement strand
CAGATAGACTAAAGCAACTGAATAAACCTGATAAACTGTCAATGCAACGTAAGGATGTCCCGGAAAATACGCTTTCACGATTCACGATTTGCGTTTCACGGTCATTAGACAGCTTTTCGCTTGTTCACGCTTTACGTTTTACGTCCGTTGGACAGCTTGTTGCTTGTTTGTATGATATAATGGAGCAAAAAAGGAGGCGTACATTTATATATGAAAAAGGCTTACAGGAAAAGAATCGTTATTGATTCCAAAAGACACTTTGGAAAGCCCTGCATATCAGGGACAAGAATCCCGGTCGAAAATATCCTCGAACTAGTCCAGGAGGGAATTTCCTTTAAGGATATCATTAGAAATTACTATCCTGACATCGTCATTGCTGATATTAAGGCCTGTGTTCAGTATGCCGTGGACATAATCCGCTCTGAAGAAATCCACGCCGAAGTCGCCTGATGCGTATCATCGCCGACCAGGATGTTTATAAGATTACGATAGATAAACTGACAGCCTGGGGACATGATATCGTCACTGCAAAATCTCTCGATCTGCACAAAGCCTCAGATGAGGAATTATTGCAAGCGGCCAAAAAGGCAAACAGACTGCTTATTACGAGGGATAAAGATTTTGGGGAACTCCTGTTCCTGGGCAAGAAGGAATCGTCAGGCGTTATCCTGCTTAGGGGAGATTTTAAGAATTTTGAAAAAGTTCATGATGAACTTCAGAAACTTTTGAACGAGCAAAAAGAGGCGGTGTTAAAACGCTCACTTTCGGTTGTCGAGCCCAAACGGTATCGTATACGTCATCTCTTGAAATAAAACGGCGGATATTTGATATCTTTTCAACGGTGTAAAACTCAACAAACCAGATAAACTTTTTAGTTATTTTAGTTTCTTCAGTTTCTCCTGTTTCTTTAGTTAACGAAATAAACCAAAAAAAACCTGAGAAACTTGATAGACTTGATAGACTTGATAAACTGTCAATGCAACGCAAGAAACAACGTCTCGGAAAGACGCTCTTTGAAAGAAAAACTATGAATTTATATTCTCAGCTCTTTGCTCTTTGCTCTTTCGTCGCTTGTCGTTTGTTCACGTTTTACGTTTTACGCTTTACGTTTCACGTTTCACAGCCGTCAGACAGCTTGTGGGTTTGTCTGCTGTTATGGAACCCGTTAAAATCAAAAATCGCAGAAAAAAGAGCCTTAAGCGGAGGATTAAACACAGACTCAGGAATCCGGTGAGGGGGAAAACGGTTTCTTTTTATGTTTCTGTCGCAGCGGCGATTTTCCTGGCGAGAGTCATGGGGAAGATAATACTGAGATATCTGGGATGAATGTGGAGTAGATGCAATAAAATACAGGCACTTTCCCCTGTTGGCTTTTTACTTGTAACTTGTGAGCTTGTTCGACAGGAGGCGCGATAGGATGTCCCCAAGTTTCTAAAAATTAATTTAGTTATGGTAAGATAGCTATGAGGAGAATAATGATAACGCAAAAAATAATTTCAAATATTTTAAAACCTCTTGTAGTATCGGGGATTTACAAGGATGAAGCGGTAGCCTTAAAAGACATTATTGCTGATTATATGCATCGGAGAATTGAAGCATACGTATCTGTCATAAAAATGATGGAATCTAAATATGGCGAAGACTTCAACACGGTAAGTAAAAAGATACGGAAAAATGCAACAATAGAAGTCGAAGACGACTGGATGGAATGGAAGGCTGCAATAGTAATGAGTCGGTCATGGCATCAGGCATTAAAGAAACTCCTCAATAATGCCACATAAATTTGATATTTTTAGAATTATTACAGTACTCAAAAAAAATTCCATAGTATCAAATGTTGAAACACTGCTTATTGATGAAATTGAGCATCGTGGATTTTATAAATTACGGTGTACGCTTATTCCTTCCAAATTTAAGCTTGATATAAAATATATCAATACAGAAGAATATTTTTTGTATTCTTACCAGCTATATACAGACAAAGCGATTGCAAGATGGGATAACGAACCTCATTATCCAGATTTGAATAACTATCCGCACCATTTTCATTATAAAGATAATATTGGAGCATCTTTGCTTTCTGGAAATCCAATGCAAGATCTGAAGAAAGTATATTCATTCGTTAAAGAAATAATAGAAAACATCTGAGTTTTATAAAGAGAGGTATGAGAAATGGCTAAGAGGACAGTGAAGGAAAAGGACATCACGGATTAGGTCTTGAGTTTTTTGAAATATTCTTGCTGAGCAGTTACGCCCTTTGCTTTTTGCAGTTGTTCTATGCTCCACACTCTCAGCTCCATGCTCTCAGCTCTTCGCTTTTTCGTCGCTTGTCACTTGTGAGCTTGTTAGCTTGCCTTTTTTGATCCAGTTGACTAAAATAATGATATTGAGTTCAGTGGTTGAACGCAGGAAAAATCAACATGATTTCCATCTTGATAAGTCCCTTTTTACCGGGAACCGGCGGTAGCCCGTTCTCTCGCTGTAAGCTTTTGCATTAAATTGTTGAAAGAAAAACTATGAATTTATATTCTTCGCTCTTCGCTCCATGCTCTCATCTCTTTGCTTTTTCGTCGCTTGTCAGCTTGTGACTTGTGCGCTTGTGTACGAATCACGCTTCCCGGCTTTTTAAACTTGAACATGATACAATAACGACATGAATATTCAGGCGATACTGTCAAAGAATATGGAGCAGATTCGGACAGCGTATCATGTGAAGGAAATTGGCGTGTTCGGATCATATGTGAAGGGCGGGTATACAAAGTTTAGCGATATAGATATTCTTGTCGACTTTGAAGAGGGTCATAAGGATTTTTTTAATTACATGCGGCTCAAACAGAACCTGGAAAAACTGCTGGGGAGAAAAGTTGACCTGATAATGAAGAAGGCTATCAAGAAAAGACTTCGGAAACAAATCCTTGCTGAAGTGCGGTATGTCTGAAAAGAGACGGAACCATCTTCTTTTTCTTGAGGACATCCTTGAAGCACTGTCGCGCATCGAGGAATATACAAGCCAGATTGATCTGCACAAGCTTCAGGAGAATCAAATGATCATCGACGCTGTCGTCAGGAATTTTGAGGTGATCGGTGAGGCAGTGAAGAACATTCCGCGGGCTGTAAGGGGAAAATACCCGGACATCGAATGGAAAGAAGCCGCCGGTTTTAGGGATGTGTTGATCCATGAATATTTTGGAATCGATATTGAAGCGGTCAGGGATACTATCGCTAAGAATCTTCCACCTTTCAAAAGAAAAATCAGGAAGGTACTGAGGGACGAGAAGAAAGAGTTGAAATCGGTGAAGAGAAGAAGATGAAAATTAAGTATGACCCCGAAAGAGATTTGCTCTCAGCTCTGTGCTCTCAGCTCTTTGCTTTTTCGTCGCTTGTCAGCTTGAGTAAATTATGCAACGTAGGATGTCCCCAAAAGTCGTTTGTTACCATTGGAGAGGCTTTGAAGCAGATTGACAAGATCACTGAGGATGCATTGCTTCCACATTATCCCAGCGTAGACTGGAAGAAAGCGAAAGGCATGCGCGATTTTATCAGCCATCATTATTTTGACATCGACCATGAAGTGGTTTTCACCGTCTGCCAGGAACATATTCCTACGATGACCGGAGTAATTCGGTCGATCTTGAAGGACCTGGAAAAAGAAAACCGCGAAGGTTGAACTTTACCTGATAAAACGAGCCGTGCAATTTTTTTACACAGAAGGGACATTTTCCGGTATTTCCCAAAGAGAGGATGAAGAAAAGTAGCTTGTCCCCTTTTTTGTTATTAACTGTCAATGCAACGCAAGAACCAACGTCCCGGAAAATACGCTTTGGCTTTTTACGTTTCACGTTTCACGCTTCACGCTTTACGTTTCACGGCCGTCAGACAGCTTGTCGCTTGTTCGACAGGAGGTAATATAGGATGTCCCGGAAACTTGGTTAATGAAATATTGTTTTTCTCATATGATATAATAAATTCAAATTCGGTAAAGGAGCGCGTTCATGAAAAATAGAAAAGCGTCTTTCAGGATCATACTCAGGCCTGAACCAGAAGGCGGGTACACTGTCATAGTACCTTCCTTACCGGGCTGTATAACCTATGGCGAAGACATAAAAGAAGCCAGGGAAATGGCAGAGGATGCCATAAAAGCGTACCTCGAAAGCATGAAAAAGCATGGTGAAGTTTTTCAGGATGACACTGATACCTTTGAAGGAATGCTGACCCTTCAATATGCCTAAGGTTCCAGCATTAACGCCGGAAAAACTCATAAAGATTCTCACGAAACATGGTTTTGTATTTGATCATCAGACAGGAAGTCACAGGGTATACCTCAACAAGAAGACAAAAAAACGGGCTATCGTTCCATACCACAAGAAGGATCTGCCTAAAGGGACCTCACAGTCCATTATCAAAGCAGCCGGCATAGAAGAGCATTTCAAATAGAAGATTTATTCTTTTCGCCTGTTCAGTTTTCAAGGAATGGAAGGAAAATCAGATAGTTAGCTTGTGAGCTTTTCCCGTTTCACGATTTACGTTTTACGCTTTACGTTTCACGTCTTATGTTTCACGTTTCACGGTCGTTAGACAGCTTGTCGCTTGTCAGCCTGTGTAAATTATGCAACGTATGAAACAACGCCCCAGAAATCTTAAATTTGCTTTGGATGAGCTTCTGTTTTTAGACAATCAACTGGTATAATTAACTTATGAACAAGGAAGAGATAATCAGATTTCTTAAAGATCATAAGGCTGATTTTGAAAATAATTTTGGAGTAATGAAGATCGGCCTGTTTGGAAGCCATGCCCGCGGCGATGCCCGTGAAGACAGCGATCTTGATATAATTGTAGAATTGAAAAGTGAAAATATTAGCGATCACTATTTTTCCTTGCTCCATTTCCTCGAAGATACCTTCAAAAGAAAAATCGATCTTGGCATCGCATCGAGTATCAAACCGGAAATTAAGAAATATGTAGACAGGGACATCATTTATGTCTGACAGGGACGTGACGGATTTTCCGCATTGCACAAAAGGACATGCGTGAGCAAAGTTGTTGATTTTGTAATTGTCTTTGATGATGGGGTGAGAAAGCGCCATTACCACGATACCGAAAAAGGAAAGGTAATCTATTTTGCGGTTCAACTTGAGATTGAGCTCAAAAGCGAGTGGAAGGCCGTAGTGAGGTATGACTGTTCACATGGCTTTTCGCACGTAGATAAATTTGATTTAAAGGGAAACAAGGAAAAGACACCATTGAACCTCAGCTTTGAGAGTGCTTTGACGTATGGTGAGTGGGATATTAACAATAATTGGAGAAAATACAAAGAAAACTTTTTGAAAGGAGTTGATAATGGGTAACTACTCGAGCTTTCTGGAGATGATCTCGACAGAATTTCAGAAATATGTAATGGAAAATGAAGCCATTGCCGATAAGATTCCTGCTAATGCCCTGATTATATTTCAGATTGAAGGAGACAGCGATTTCAACAAATGGCATCAGGAAATGTCTCTGAGGAACAGGGAACCGGGGCAGCCGGTTATATATGTCAATGTCAAGAAATGGAGAGAGCATTCTTCAATTGAGGAAATAAAATTATCGGAAGTGGCGGCGTAGCCTTGTCGCTTGTTCGCTTGACAGCTTGTGGCTTGTTCGCTTGAAAATTATGCAACGTAAGGATGTCCCCAAAAGTCGTTTCATTTATTAATGAAGAAAATGCAAGAAATATGAAAATAAGCGAAAGGGGCTAAGATATGAAGGTCGTTATTCTCGCAGGAGGAACTGGCACGCGATTGAGTGAAGAGACTGACTTGAAACCCAAGCCGATGATTGAGATTGGCGGAAAGCCGATCTTATGGCATATCATGAAGATTTACTCCCATTATGGTTTCAATGACTTTGTGGTCTGCCTCGGCTATAAAGGGTATATCATTAAGGAATATTTTGCGAACTATTTTCTTCACCAATCTGACGTGACCATAGATATGAAAAATAACAAAATGGAAATTCATGACTGCAAGGCAGAGCCATGGAAAGTGACTCTTGTGGATACCGGACTAAATACAATGACCGGCGGACGTATCAAGCGCATACGTGAGTTTATCGGGAAAAAGACTTTCATGCTGACGTATGGGGATGGTGTAAGCAATGTGGATATCAAGAAATTGCTACAGTTCCACAAAAAGCAAGGGAAATTAGCGACTGTTACCTCTGTCCAGCCCTCCGGCAGATTTGGAGCAATTAGTCTTGATAACAGAGATATTGTCCTCTCTTTTCAGGAAAAGCCGAAAGGTGATGGCGCATGGATCAACGGCGGTTTTTTTGTTCTTGAACCGAAGATATTTGATTATATCAAAGGCGACGAAACTCTTTGGGAACGGGAACCATTGGAGAATCTTTCGCGTGATCGCCAACTCGTCGCATTCAAACATAGAGGCTTCTGGCAACCGATGGATACCCTGCGTGATAAAATACATTTGGAGAATCTCTGGCAATCAGGCAAGGCGAACTGGAAGATATGGAGACAATAAGATCGTGCTTGACAGTAAATTCTGGAAAAACAGACAGGTATTCATCACCGGTCATACGGGCTTCAAGGGTTCATGGCTATGCCTTTGGCTTAACTCGCTCGGAGCAGATGTTACGGGCTACGCCCTTGAACCTCCGACAAAGCCGAGCCTTTTCAATCTATGTAAGATCGATGGACTTGTCAATTCAGTCATTGCAGATGTGAGGGATTGCAATACATTGACCAAGACAATGCTTTCTGCGAAGCCGCAGATTGTCATCCATATGGCCGCCCAGCCGCTTGTCCGGGATTCATATAAAGTTCCGGCTGAGACGTATGAGATCAATGTCATGGGAACGGTAAATCTGTTTGAGGCCGTAAGAAAGTGTAAAAGCGTTAGAGCGGTGGTAAATGTTACCACTGACAAATGTTATGAGAACAGGGAGCGGCATCGGGGATACAAAGAAGATGAACCGCTTGGGGGGTTTGATCCTTATTCAAGTAGCAAGGCATGCTCCGAGTTGGTAACTTCCTCATACAGGAATTCATTTTTCAACGCTGACCAACATAAGACCTATAAGGTTGCAGTTGCCTCGGTTCGCGCGGGCAACGTAATCGGGGGAGGCGACTGGGCGACAGACAGACTTGTTCCCGATTGTGTGAGGGCGTTGCTCAAGGGTCAAAAGATAGTCATCAGGAATCCAAAAGCAATACGGCCATGGCAGCATGTGCTCGAACCCTTGCATGGCTATCTTCTGCTTGCAGAAAAGCTTTATAAGGAAGGGCCGAGATATACCGGCGCATGGAACTTTGGACCGGATGATACAGATGCAAAGCCAGTTGAGTGGATAGTGAAGCGCCTCTGTAAAAAATGGGGCGGGAATGCAGCTTATACGGTAGACAAGGGCAGGCATCCTCAT
>JAKAKQ010000209.1 GCA_021813425.1 Nitrospirota bacterium | reverse complement strand
ATTGGACGCAATTCAACAATTGGAGAACCTTCCTATCCGGCATAAGAATTATTTATTATTTTGACGGATAATCTGTTGGTGTTTGAAGGATTCAGGGTAAAACTTAGGGGCATTTTTATTTTTTGAACTTTGGTGATAATATAAATCCAAATGTCGCTCAAGAAAAAAATAATCCTGGGTTTCTTTATAAGCGCATCCATCATAGCCGTTCTCGTCACTTTTGAATATATCAACTTTATCGAAATCAGGAAAGAAATCAGATATCTCGAAATAACCGATACCTTAAGAAGCAAATCCCTGCAGTTAAGAAGGCATGAAAAAAACTTCTTCCTCCGTGGAGACATTAAGGAAATCGAAAGCGTTTATGATTATTTAAGAGAACTTAAGGCGATTCTCAGAGAAAACAGACATTTTGATGATACAGGAAAATTGGTAAATTTTCAGGACAAGATATTTGAATATGAACAGAGATTCAATTCGATCGAGAAGATCGTCTGGGATTTTCAGAAAGAACTTGTCTCGCTTAAATCGAGATATCCACAGCACCATATCTTCTATCCCGTTATCGAAGCAACGTTCCTGGAGCGCCCGCTTGTAAATGCGGAACTCATAAAACAGTTGTTTCATGTCAAAGAGAGCGATCCGGCAATAACTAACCTCCTTAAATTGAATGAAGAGACCCTTTCGCTTATAAAGGATGGAGAGGAGATTCTGGCCTTCTCAAAGGAGATAGACAAAACAGCAAGGGATAATGCCGAAAGAGTTATCAGCATATCCCAGGTCGCAATATTGATATTCTTTCCCCTTTTTGTGATTGTAGGGGTTGGAATATTTTTTTATGTTATAAGCAGTATTGTTAAAAGGTTAGAGTTACTTATGAATGTTGTGGAACAGACCGGAGAGGGCCATTTTGTTGCAATGTCTGTTCCTCTTCAAAAGTGGGCGAGCAGCGACGAAGTGGGAATACTCATAAAGAAATTCAACCATATGGAAGAGCAACTATCCCAGAGGGAAAAGGAGTTGATACAGAGCAAAAAACTTGCAGCTATCGGGACGCTTGCCTCAGGGGTTGCCCATGAACTCAACAACCCTCTTAATAACATATATACAACTGCACAGAGGCTCCTGAAGAAAACCGGCGAAGAATGTCCTTCATTTATTAAGAAGGGCCTGGAGGATATCTTCGGCCAGACTGCCAGGGTCAAACAGATAGTCAGCGACCTTCTTGGATTTGCGCGCGGCAGAGAACCGCAATCAAGAGAGCTAGAATTGAATAACATCATTACAAGTGCCTATCAACAACTCGGCAATTCGGTAAATATTTCGAATATAAAATTTCTTCTCGACTCCAGTCCTGAAGGAGTATTAATCTTTGCCGACCCTGAACAGATGGAACAGGTCTTTATCAATTTATTCTCTAATGCGATTGACGCCATGTCAGGTAACGGAGAACTTGGCGTAAAGATCGAACCGGAAGACGATAACGTCAGGATAACGGTTTCCGATACCGGCAAAGGGATGACCGGTGACAATATCGAAAAGATTTTCGAACCGTTCTTTTCGACAAAAGACAAAGGCACGGGGTTAGGGCTTGCAATCGTTTATAATATAATTACAAAACACAATGGCTCTATAAAGGTCGAGAGCGAGATCGACAAAGGGACCTCTTTTACAATTACATTGCCGAAAGGACAAAAATAGTCATGGCCTATAAGATTCTCGTGGCTGAGGATGAAGAAATCACCCTGAACAATCTTCTCGATACATTGCGGGAAGAAGGCTATGAAGTCCATGGGACAAAAGACGGGTACGAAGCCGTGCAAAGTCTGGGCAAAGAGCATTTCGACCTCTTTATCACGGACATCAAAATGCCGGGTTATAACGGCATCGAGCTTTTGACAAGGGTAAAAGATGAATACCAGGATACGGAGGTCATCATAATAACAGGCTTCGGAAGCATCGGATCGGCAGTTACAGCGATGAAAAAAGGCGCATACGACTACATCACCAAACCGTTCGACCTCGATGAACTGGTCCTGAGAGTAAAAAAGATTCAGGAACAAAAGATATTAAAAAAAGAGAATATCGCCTTAAAGACCTTTTTCGGGATGAAAAAGGAAATACCTATAGTTGCAAAAAGCGAGAAAATGAAAAAGGTATTGTCTGTCATAGATGGTATGAAGGATTCGGATTGCAGCGTACTGCTTACGGGCGAAAGCGGTGTCGGAAAAAATCTTGTCGCCAAGATTATACATTCTTCAGGCAGAAGACAGGACAGATCATTCCTCCCGATAAACTGTGCGACCTTTACCGAAGAACTCCTTGCAAGCGAGTTGTTCGGTCATGAGAAAGGGGCTTTCACAGGTGCATTCAAAACAAAACAGGGACTTATAGAGATAGCCGATACAGGCACATTATTCCTTGATGAGGTTGCGGAAATGTCCCCTAATCTGCAGGCAAAGCTGCTTAAGGTTGTGGAAGAAGGAGAGTTTTTCAGGGTCGGCGGAACCAAATCCATTAAGATTGATGTGAGATTCATTGCTGCCACAAATCAGGATGTAAAGCGCCTTATTTCAGAAGGGAAATTCCGCGAAGACCTGTATTACAGGCTCAATGTCATGGAGATAAATATCCCGCCCCTGAGGGAAAGGATTGAAGATATAAAACCTCTGAGCATTTTTTTCCTCCAGAAACATCTCCCTAAGCTGAAAAAAAAGATAACCGGGTTTACAAAAGAGGCCATGGATGTTTTTATGAACTACAGTTTCCCGGGAAATGTCAGGGAACTCGAAAATATTATAGAAAGGGCGATTATCCTCGAAAAAAGCAATATCATCACCCCTGAAAGCCTCCCCCAGAGCATCCGTATTTTACAGATCGAGACGCTCGCCCCCGATAATATCAAAACTGTCGATGAGATGACCAAAGAATATGCCGAAAAAGTTCTAAAGATTTTCGGAGGCAATAAATCAAAGGCCGCAGAAGCACTGGGAATATCAAGGACAAGCCTCTGGAAAATTTTTAAGGAAGATTAGTGTTTACGCTGTTCAAATTCTAAACACCCCATTAAACCTCTAAATACCCGGATTAATTTCCTTTTAAATCAATAAATTAGCCTCAAATTTCTGCTTTAAATCAATTCACTCCATCTGTTCAGATTCTAAACACTCTTTAGGGTGCCCCCTTTTTTTTACTTTAATTTCAATAAGTTATGGGCTGGCACCTTAAATGCTCTAATAGAAATGAAGTAAAAATGGAGGTATCGATGAAGAAACAGATATTGTTCGTAACAAGTTTGGATGAAGATTCCGATGAAGGGCTTTCCTATGCCATTGATCTTTCTAAGACCATGGACAAGGACATAGCAATTCTCCTTGTTCATAAAAAGAATTGGCTGAATAAGTTCGAGGACATGATGTCTGCAATCGCCTTTGCCGAGGTCAACGAGCATGAGACAGCTAGGAAATTAATGGAAGGAAATCATAACAAAGCCTTTTCCCTTGACGAAAAAATCAGGTCTCTTGCCGAAAGATGCAATGCATCCGGCATTGATTCGGTCATTCAGACGGTTACGGCAGATGCGGTCTCAGCAGTATTGGATTCACTAAAACAGATGAAAGGGATTGACATGATTTTGTTAAGCCCGAGTGTGACCGTAAACGGCGAGGTCACCTCAAAAGATTTGAGCAGGCTTGTGAGAATAGCCTCAAGGCCGGTTGTAACGATGTCAAGACAGGCCTATGCCGTTTAAAAATTAAATCAGAGGAGATTTTTGAATGAATTTTATGTATCTTTACTTGCCGGTGGCATTAACCAGTATTAACATTTTTATACCCATAGGGCTGGGACTTGCAGTCGGGCTTTTATCAGGACTTTTCGGAGTCGGAGGCGGTTTTTTAATGACGCCGCTTCTGATTATGTTCGGAATACCAGCGACAGTAGCTGCAGCAACCGATTCTAACCAGATTGTTGCCGCATCGACATCAGGCACATATGCCCATTGGAAAGTCGGCAATGTGGATTTCAAAATGGGTTTATACCTTCTTGCCGGTGGGTTTATCGGCGGCCTTATAGGGGTCCAGGGCATAAAAATACTCGATGCAATGGGGAATGCGGATTTTGTCATAAAGATGACCTATGTACTGATGCTGGGGATAGTGGGCACATACATGTTCATCGAGAGCCTGAGCAGCCTGAAGAAAAAGAAGACAGAAGAAATTAAGGAAGAAAAAGAATCCAAGTTTGCAAAATTCCTTAAGTCTCTTCCGTTTCAGACCCGTTTCGAAAAGTCAGGCGTTACCCATTCGGCCATTCTCCCTGTCGTCTTTGGCGGTTTTGTGGGAGTGCTTGCTGCTATCATGGGAGTAGGCGGCGGGTTCTTAATGGTCCCCGTGATGGTATACATTTTAAGGATGCCGATGCATGTCGTTGTTGGCACGAGCCTTTTTCAAATACTCTTTAATTGTATAGAGGTGACTTTTCTGCAGGCATATACAAACCATACCGTCGATTTTATACTTGCGGTGCTTTTACTTTTGGGGTCGACTGTCGGAGCGCAGGTCGGGGCGGTGTTCGGAAGAAAACTGAAAGGCGAACAGCTCAAGATTATCCTTGCGGTAATAGTGCTTCTGGTAACTGTAAAGATAATTACAGAGCTGACATTAAGCCCATCCTTACTTTTATCACAGGCAGGAGGACACTGATGAGAATTTCAAATTTTAAATTTCAAATTTCAAAAACAGGAATCGCAATACTTTTTATTTCATGTCTTATGATTATGGCATATTCAGGACTTGCATTCGCAGAGCTTACGGCAAAGGCGAACCATGACCATATAAAGGTTGACTTCTTCTATCATGGAAGCACTGTCAGCGTAAGCGGGGTATCGGATCCCGGTACCGATCTGATTATTAAGATAACCTCTCCTGAAGGTCACGAGGTGCTGAAACAGAAAGGGAAAACCGCAGGACTTTTATGGATGAATACCGGAACCCTGAATTTAGAACATGTACCGGACCTCTATTCCCTTCACAGCACAAAAAAGATTGACGATATGCTTGGCAGCCATGAAATGGATAAACATATAATCGGTTATCCGTCTCTTGAAAAACATATTGAGATGTCACCTGTTTCGAATGAAGACGAGAAGTCAAAGTGGTTCAATGAATTTATTAAATACAAGGAAACATCAAATCTTTATACGACCTCCTACGGCAAGATACAGACCGAAACAAACAACGGGAAGCAGTTTTACTATATCCTGACCAGCTGGCCATATCAGGCGCCTCCCGGAGATTATCTTGTCACAGTGTATGCAGTAAAAGACAAAAAAGTTGTTGAATCAGCAGAGGCGAAGGTGCTTGTTGAACAGGTCGGTATTGTAAAAACCCTCTCAAATATGGCAAGAAGCTCCGGAGCCGTTTACGGCATTCTGTCTATTCTTGCTGCACTCGGCGCCGGTTTTGGCGTAGGAATGATATTCAGAAAAGGCGGAGGAGCGCATTAATCATGTACGATACTATATTAGTTGGAATAGACGATTCGGAGTTCAGCAAATCAGCCCTTATCGAGGTTTCTAATTGGGTAAAAAGGAACGGCGGAAAGATTGTGCTTGTTCATGCAGTATATTTTGACGAAGAGGAATTCAGCATCGCCTCCGAACAATTGGAGAAGCGCTTCGAGATCGGTAAGAAGGTATGTATTCAGAGAAAAAAGATATTATCGTCTGAATTCGGCCTGAATGGAAACGTGGAATCCCTGGTATGCGAGGGAGAGCCGCCTGATGTTATAGTTGACATTGCAAAAGAGAAGAAGGCAGACCTCATCGCCCTCGGCACTTACGGCAGAAAGGGCTTGAGAAGATTGTTTATGGGAAGCGTAACCTCAGGGGTCATTGTGAATTCTCCATGTGATGTTCTTGTAGTAAAGAAACCATGCATTGAATGCAGGGGAAGATACAATTCGATCCTCCTGCCTTTTGACGGGTCAGAATTCAGCAAAAAGGCGTTAAATCAGGCATGCAGATTATCGCAGGCTGACGGCGCCGTATCACAGAATAATGGCGCAGATGTTACAGTGCTTTATGTTATCCCCCGTTATGAAGAGATGATCGATTTTCTGAAAACCAGCTCCATAAAACAGAGCATGATGCAGGAGGCCCTAAAGATAACAAATCAGGCAAGGGAACTCGCTCTAAGACACGGTGTATCCGTAAAAACAGAGATTATCGAGGGACAGGCCGCAGAAAAGATCATAGAGACCTCAAACAGGATGAAAAATGACCTTATAGTCATGGGAAGCTATGGGTGGAGAGGCGTCAGCAAGGCTATCCTGGGAAGCACTGCAGAAAGGGTAATTATGAACGCCTCCTGTCCTGTACTGGTTGTGAGGTAACAGGATGAAAGGATACAGGAAGGTGCTTATTGCAGTTAACGGTTCAAAGGGTGTCCTTAAACAGGGTTTAAAGCTTGCCGGCGACGAAAAATGCTGGGTTACAGTGGTTAAGGTTATACCTTCCAACGAAGGGGACCTTAATCTTACAGGGGTCAAGAATATCGGGGACGTGCTGAACAGCAGCGGGGACAAAGAAATATCGGAATTAAACGAGATAGCAAAAAAAGAAGGCGCCTTAATCAAGGCACGGCTTGAGGAGGGCGAGGCGCACAAAAAAATAATAGAAGTTGCAGAAGAAGAGAGATGCGACATCATCATAATGGGAGCGCAAAAGAGGACCTGGCTGAGAAAGATCTTCGGTGATAATGTCGTGGAGAAAGTCATCAATCAGTCCCCCTGCCCTGTGTTTGTAGTGAAAGCATAATTTCTTAGAATTCTACAGCGTTTTGAATTTATGCCTCATTTGTGTGTATATCCCTCTCAATATTTACTATTTATAAAATCTGTATTAGCATATAAACATGCGTTCTATCAAGGAGAAATTCGTGAATCTCTTCTATTTTTATAGCCTTCGCACTCGATTAATCCTTGTCGTCCTCCTGGCCGTGATTCCGGCGTTGGCGTTGACATTGTATACAGCATCGGAAGAGCGCAGGCGTGAAATAGCCGTCGCCCGGAATAACGCTGAGCGTCTTGCGAGTATCATAGCCATTCAGGAAGATCAATTGATCAATTCAACACGCCATCTTCTGATCGGCTTCTCGCATCTCCCTGTTGTGACCGATGGCGAGTCAGCCGCTTGCAGCGCATTCTTTGCCAGACTGAAAGGAAAGCATTATCAGCGTTACGCCAATATCGGAGTGGCCAGACCGAATGGCGATGTGTTCTGCAGCGCCACACCCTTTGTTCGCCCTGTCAATATTGCCGATCGCGAATATTTCAAAAATGCCGTCAAGACACGGGATTTCTTCATGGGCGATTATCAGATCGGCCGGATCAACGGCCAACCCGTCTTTGTTTTCGGTTAT